>DATMYZ010000065.1:0-5153 GCA_035560675.1 Clostridia bacterium | reverse complement strand
ACATTTAAGCTCGAGGGTCTGGACTGCGCACACTGCGCTTCTAAAATTGAAACTGCGGTTAAAGCGCTGGAGGGTGTTTCGGCAGCGACTGTCAATTTTATGACGACAAAGATGGTCATTGAGGGCGACGACACAAGCTTTGACAGTATTATAGACAAGGTGAAAGACATTGTGAAAAAGTATGAGCCTGATGTTGTTGTAAAGAAGGCTTAAGCTATGAAGTTGACTACAAACCAAAAGCGATTGGTCAAAACCGTTATTGGTGCGGCAGTCTATACCGCTGGGATTCTGTATAAGACGAACATAACTCTTTTTTCTTTGGGAATCTTTCTGGTCGGATACTTTATAATTGGCGGAGATGTTCTGTGGCGTGCGGTTCGCAACATTCTGCGGGGACAGGTTTTTGACGAAAACTTCCTTATGAGCGTCGCAACAGTGGGCGCTTTTGTTGTAGGCGACTTTGCCGAGGGCGTAGCGGTTATGCTGTTTTATCAGGTGGGCGAGCTGTTCCAGAGTTATGCGGTCGATAAATCTCGCAAATCGATTGCCAGTCTGATGGATATCCGGCCCGACTATGCTAATGTGCAGCAGGGCGGTAAGCTGGAAAAGATGGACCCCGACGAGGTTAAAATCGGCGATATTATCGTCATCAAGGCCGGCGAGAGGGTGCCGCTGGATGCCATCGTCATAGGTGGCAGTTCCACAGTGGACACTTCCGCCCTCACGGGAGAGTCGCTGCCCAGAGATGTTTCAGAGGGCGACAGCCTCCTCAGCGGCTGCATTAATATCAACGGGCTGCTTTCTGCACGTGTTATTAAAGAATTTGGAGAATCTACCGTCAGCAAAATTTTAGACCTCGTAGAGAACGCCAGCACCAAAAAATCAAATTCAGAAAATTTTATTACCAAGTTTGCTCGTTACTATACCCCCGCAGTTGTTATTGTGGCAGTGGTCATGGCAATAATCCCGCCGCTTATCATACCTGGCGCGACCTTCAACGACTGGATTTACCGCGGGCTGATATTTCTGGTTATTTCCTGCCCCTGCGCGCTGGTCATTTCTATTCCACTCAGCTTTTTTGGCGGCATCGGCGGGGCCTCCAGACACGGCATTCTTGTAAAGGGCAGCAATTACCTTGAAGCGCTTGCACAAACAGAAATTGTTGTTTTTGATAAGACCGGTACCCTGACAAAGGGTATCTTCAAGGTACAGGAAATTGTTCCGCATGGTATCGAACAGGATGCGCTCCTTGAACTGACGGCTTATGCCGAAAGCTATTCCAACCATCCTATTTCGCTTTCGCTAAAAAAGGCATATAAAAAGGATATTGATGCAGCCCGCATCAGCGCTGTGGAAGAAATCTCTGGTCATGGCGTCATTGCCCATGTGGACAGCAAAACGATTGCGGCGGGCAATGCCAAGCTGATGAGCAGGTTGGGCATCACATTTGCAGAGCCTGATAATGTCATCGGCACTGTGGTTCATGTCGCAATCAATAATATATACAGCGGCTATATTGGCATTGCGGACGAGATTAAAGAGGATGCCGCCCGCGCCATCAGCGAACTGAAGGCCTTAAATATTAAGAAAACGGTCATGCTCACCGGCGACGCAAAGAGAATCGGCGAAAAAATTGCTGATATGCTCGGAATTGACGAGGTCTATACCGAACTGCTTCCTGCAGATAAGGTGCAGCAGGTGGAAAGCCTGTTTGAGATGAAATCGGCCAAAGGCAAGCTTGCCTTTGTGGGCGATGGCATTAACGACGCACCCGTTTTGGCGAGAGCGGACATTGGCATCGCTATGGGTGGCCTTGGTTCAGATGCGGCTATCGAAGCGGCAGACATCGTCATTATGACCGACGAGCCCTCTAAGCTGGCTGTCGCTATCATGCTATCAAAGAAAACCCTGCGTATTGTCAAGCAGAATATCGCTTTTGCGCTCGCCGTTAAAGGTATCGTCCTTTTAATGGGCGCAGTGGGCATGGCTACAATGTGGGCTGCCATTTTTGCCGACGTGGGTGTGGCAGTGCTTGCAATTTTGAATGCGATCCGCATGCTTAGCGTGAAAAACATAAAGTAAGCACGATTATGTAAGTCGGATAAAATCGGTTGATTGACTTATAGAAAAGAACGGTGCTGAATCTGTAAAAATGAACCGCAGCATATCGATATACAATGCTAAACGCCTATGAAAACTAATCATTTTCATAGGCGTTTAGCATTGTACTTAGACTATTGATCAGTAAAGGGGCATTTTGCATTTACACTATGATACTAGCATTTTGTGAAAGTACCAAAGAAATGTGATACAGTATCGTAATCTCCCGCAATTATAAATATCAATCAAATACGTTTAATTTACCCTGCTGAAGGAATGATACAAAATAAGCGTATTGGATGGAACTGTTTCTCTTCTTATTATACTAACCTGCATATTATCGCCTAGTTTTAATTAGCGAGTTAATTTAAACTAGACAAGCATGACACACCCTGTGACTACTAAAAAGGAGCTTTTTATGCTGTTGCTGTTTGCAATTATTTTTATTACACTGGCGCTTGCATTCTATTCGATGGGTGTTTTTGGGGAAAAATTTTCCGGTTCGCTGAAAAGTTGGCACGTTGTCATCTTTTGGTTTGGCCTTATCTGCGATACAACTGGGACCATGCTGATGAGCAGACTCGCCGGGGATGTTCTGACGCTTGGCTTTCACAGCTTGACAGGACTTGCAGCCATTGCATTAATGGGAATTCACACGGTATGGGCGACTGTTGTGCTACTGCAAGGCTCTGAAACAAGCAGGCAAAACTTTCATAAGTTCAGTATATTTGTCTGGCTGATCTGGCTGATTCCTTATGTATCAGGTATGATTTTTGGTGCCGCCGTGCAGTGAGAAAAACATGACACTATAATATAACGCCGCTTAGACACAAAGGCTTACCAAACAGACGCCTCAAAAGTATTCAAAAAATTTAGCTGGTACTTGAACAGATCAATTCCTTGACCAGCGCGCTGGATACCATTTTTGAAACCACGCCGTAAATACGCCCATAATCGCCGGACAAATAGAATTAAATAAGCCTATATACGCCGCTAACTTTGTACCCATAAGAAAATAGGTCCAGATAGGGGTAACGAGATATAACACCCCCCAAGCCGCGGTTAGAATTCGGTTGGTCCACACAAATAGCGGATTGGCAAACGCTTTATCGCCACCGTATTGGCCTGCGCTATAATAGGCTGTTAATGGCGTTTTTGTAAACGCTCCAATAAACCACATCAACCCAAAGGCACCGTAGCTGGCTGGAACAACCATGCGCATTTCTACACCTAGCAGAATCATTAGTGACAGCCCTGCTACGATAGGCACACTGATTTGTTCAAATATAACGGGCTGAAAAACAATCCAGAATAGAGGAAGCGCAGCCACAGCAAGAATACCTGCTATACCGCCTGCATTTGCGCTTATTGAAGCAGCCATCCAAATGGCCATCCATGGTGCCAGTAAGACAATCATATTGGTTTTGCGTTTCTGCTTTTCGACGGCTGGTTTTTTTGATGCCGACACCCCAAACAGCTCATCCCAGTGCAGCATGATATCAAAATCCCCCTGCACTTTGTATTGCCGCTGAAACAAGGCCTCTTGCCCTGAAATTTCTCCGCGCGCAATGGCACGCCATACCGAGTAAGGGGTTTCAATTCTCGTCGTATAGTTTTTCAATCGCTCTGTTATAACCTCTGAGCCCTGCGGTGTCAGCAACATTTGGTAGGTTTTGTTGATGTCGGTATAATTAAACTCCAGTATGCGGTCTTTTCCGTCCGGTACATACAAAGCCGCCATCTGGGTTGTGAAACTGAGACTATCATCGGACGATGTTTCTTCCCCACTTTGAATTTCCCAAGAGGCGTCGGCCATCTTCTCAAAAACATCACGCGGAAACAGCGGCTGATCAAGGTCTGCCTGCGTCTGTGCGCAAATGCCCCCGGCGGTGAATTCCGCCCCGGCACGCTTAACCGTTTCCAGATAATCGTCCGTTCTGTTGCTCAGTTCCGCAATATGGAACAATTCCCCTTGACCACAAAAAATTCTGGCGTAATTCCCGGCACCATAATAATGGTCATACATAGCGATAACAGCGTCATAATTACCTTGAATCGTCCAAAATCCGCATGTTGAAATAACAACGTGCCGCTGATGAGACAAATCGTAGCGTGCTGGATGTCCACCGCTGTCATTCCCCGAGGCCATAAACGGACAAACTAAGGGTAATTGACGATCAATGATATTTTTCAGCCCACCAGGAATACCAAAATAATAAAGCGGAAAAGCCCAAATGATAATATCAGCCGCAATAAGCTGGGAGAGAAGCTCCTCCATCCCATCATGAATGGCACAGACACCCGGCGTCTTGTTCCAACAGGCGAAACAGCCTAAACACGGCCTGATCTTGGTGTCGGCCACATGAACGATTTTGGCCTCAGCATATCCTGAACCGTTTAAAAACGCGTGAACAAGCCTCATCGTATTGCTGTTTTCACCCTTCGGCGACCCGTTAATAACAAGGACGTTCATATGCGTTCCACCAAAATTGCAATGGCCTTTTCCGCCCACTCCATTGCAGCGTGATAGTATGTTTCGCCGAATAACGCGGCAATTTTCCAATACTTCGTCCGCCGGTCGGTTTGTTCTACTGTAACGCCATAATGTTCAATAGATCCCTGAACAGAGCCAAGTGCCAAAATTGATTCACGACACTGCTGGCGGAATGCGCAGAGCATAGAGAGCGCTTCTGAATCGCTTGCCTCCCCCGCGAAAAATACGCGCATTAAAAATGCGCTGCGCACCGACATGGCATCTCGTATGTCTGTTCCTGGTGATAATATCCAATTTTCGAGCTCTATTTTACCAGAATCTGTTAGAGAATAGACGCGTTTATTAGGCTTTTCGTCCTGAATAATACGTTCACTGGTTAACCAGCCATTGTGCTCCATTGTGGAAAGTTCACGGTATATTTGGCTGGTTTGCGCTTGCCAGAAAAACGAGAGTGAGTCTTTAAATGCCTTATTCAGTTCGTAACCGGTCATTGATCCATAATTTAGCAGTCCTAATATTCCATGTTTAAGTGACATAACAAATCTCCCTTGTAATATAT
>DATMYZ010000064.1:0-3991 GCA_035560675.1 Clostridia bacterium | reverse complement strand
GAATATATCTTAAAAGGAGATAACCAAGATGAAAGTTGTACTTTTAGCGGGTGGCTTCGGCACTCGCATCTCCGAGGAGAGCCATCTCAGACCCAAGCCCATGATTGAGATAGGGGAGCAGCCGATTCTTTGGCATATCATGAAGGAGTACTCCCACTATGGGCATAACGAATTCATCATTTGTGCGGGCTATAAACAGCACGTCATTAAGCAGTATTTCGCAGATTACTACCTCCACCGCTCAGACATTACCTTTGATTTTGCAAACGATGGCAGCATAACGGTACATAACAACGTAGCCGAGCCATGGAAGGTGACAGTGGTGGACACCGGTCTGAATACCATGACTGGTGGGCGCATCAAGCGCATCCAGCCCTATGTGGGGAATGAACCTTTCCTCATGACCTATGGCGACGGCGTATGTGACGTGGACATTAACGCCCTTATCGACTTTCACAAGGCGCAGGGCAAGCTTGCCACTATGACCGCCATCCAGCCCGGCGGGCGCTTTGGCACGCTGGAGATCGAAGAAGACAACACCATCAGCCGCTTTGCTGAAAAGCGCCAGGAGGACGGTGGCTGGATCAACGCCGGCTACATGGTGCTCCAGCCCGAGGTGTTCGACTACATCGACGACGACTCCACTACCTTTGAACGCCAGCCCCTGGAACGGCTGTCCAACGAAGGTCAGCTGTCTGCCTACCGTTACGACGGGTTCTGGCAGTGCATGGATACCCTGCGCGATAAGGAAATGCTGGAAAAGCTGTGGGTCTCGGGACAGGCCTCATGGAAAAAGTGGTAAGGAGATTTCATCATGCTTGATCGGAATTTTTACAAGGGAAAACGGGTGCTTGTTACCGGGCACACCGGCTTCAAAGGAGCATGGATGTGCCGCGTGCTGGTGGATGCCGGCGCAGAGCTGACCGGATACGCCCTCCCCGCCCCAACCGAGCCCAACCTCTTTTCTTTGGCAGGGGTAGAAGGTAAGATGCACAGCGTCATTGGCGATGTGCGTGATCTTGCGCACCTGACACAGATATTTGACGAGACCCAGCCTGAAATCGTGCTGCATCTTGCGGCGCAACCCATTGTTCGCGCTAGCTACGACCAACCGGTATACACCTATGAAACCAACGTCATGGGCACGGTGAACGTGCTGGAGTGCGTTCGCACTCATCCATGCGTCAAAAGCTTTGTCAATGTCACCACCGACAAAGTGTATGAAAACAAGGAATGGCCCTGGGGCTACCGGGAAAACGAACCGTTGAACGGCTTCGACCCTTATTCCAACTCCAAGTCCTGCTCCGAACTGGTGACCCACAGCTACCGTTCCAGCTTCTTTGCAGACGGACAGTGCGCCATTTCCACTGCGCGCGCGGGCAACGTCATCGGCGGCGGTGACTTCGCCCCTGACCGCATCATACCCGACTGCATTCGCGCCGTCCAAAAGGGCGAGGCCATCATCGTCCGCAACCCCCACTCTACCCGCCCCTATCAACACGTTTTGGAGCCGGTATGCGCTTATCTGATGATTGCACAGCGCCAGTGGGTGGACGGTAGTTTGGCCGATGCCTACAACGTAGGCCCAGATGAGTGCGACTGTGTCACCACCGGCACGCTGGCAGACCTGTTCTGCGCCGCGTGGGGCAATGGGTTGCGTTGGGAAAACCGCTTTGTTAGCGGTCCTCACGAGGCAAATTTTCTGAAGCTGGATTGCTCCAGGTTGAAGACCGTCTTTGGCTGGCAGCCCCGCTGGCACATGGATAAGGTCATGGAACAGACAGTGGAGTGGACGAAAGCGTGGATGAACGGAGAGAATATTCCTGCCGTGATGCAGCGACAGATCTCAGAATATCTGGAGGAAACATTATGAAAAAGGCCATCGTCACCGGCGCAAACGGCTTTGTAGGCAGTGCCGCTGTTCGGGAGCTACTGGGAAACGATTACGAGGTCTGGGCCATCGGTCACGCCGGTCACTTTTCCGCCCTGCCGCAGCATCAGGCCCTACATTGCGTGTCCTGTGACCTTGCGGAAATGACGCAGCTCCCAGAGAGACTCAATTGCGACGCTTACGACAGTTTCTACCACTTTGCATGGAGCGGTTCTGCCGGACCTGCCCGAGCGGATACCGCGCTGCAGCTGCAAAATGCCCAGTGGACAGTAGACGCTCTTCGCGCTGCCAAGGTGCTGGGCTGTAGGCGGTTTATCTGTGCCGGAAGCATCATGGAGCATGAGACAATGGCTGCGGCCTATACGCAAGGCAACCGTCCCGGCCTAGGTTACATCTATGGAAGCGGCAAGTTGGTGGCTCATTGCATGAGCATGTCCGTAGCAGCGGACATCGGCATAGATCTGATGTGGGCGTCCATAACCAACGCCTATGGTCCCGGCGAGCGCAGTCCCCGCATGGTGAACACCACAATCCAAAAGTGTATCCGGAATGAAGCACCCCAGTTTACCGCTGGCACCCAAAACTATGACTTTGTCTATATTGACGACGTGGCTCGGGCCTTTCGGCTAATTGGAGAAAACGGAAAACCTTTTCATGAATACCTCATTGGCAGCTCCACCGCACGTTCACTAAAGGACTTCCTGTTAGAGATGAAGGAAGCCATTGCGCCAAATCTGGATTTTGTTTTCGGGGACATTCCCTTCACGGGGATAAACCTGCCTCTGAATCTGTTTGATGGTAGCGCTACGGAACGCGACACCGGCTTTCGTGCTTCCGTATCCTTTGGAGAGGGATGCCATCGCACTCGGAATTGGTGGGTAGAGATTGGTAAGGAGGAAAAGAAATGATTCAAAAATTTGAGTTCTATGAAACAGAAATTAAGGGGCTAATTGAGGTCACCCCATTCAACGCCGACGATATCCGTGGTTGCTTTACCAAAGATTACTCTAAAGAGGTTTTTGAGGCCAACGGCATACACCATGATCTAGCAGAGGTATTCTACACCACCTCATATAAGGGGGTTATCCGTGCCCTTCACTTTCAGCGGATAATGCAACAGCCCAAGCTAGTGCGCTGCATCCACGGTCATGTTTGGGATGTGGTATTAGATCTGCGCAAAGACAGCCCTACCTTTAAAAAATGGTTGGCCTTTGACCTTATCGGTAAAAAGCACAACGAGATTCTGGTGCCCGCCGGCTGCGCTCACGGCTATCTGGTGCTGGAGGAATCTATTGTTTCATACAAGTGTGCTGAAAAGTTTTACGGAGAATATGATGACGGCATTTTATGGAACGATCCTGACCTCGCCGTTGCTTGGCCACTTGAGAAAATAGGCGGGGTAGAACATCTGATTCTAGCGGACAAAGACAAAAGCCTTCAGTCTTTTGCTAAATTTATGGAGGCCTACGGTGGTTTCTGAACAGTTGGCAACAAACCATAAACGCAATTGGGTTGTTGAACTATGGAGATTCGTTTTTGCGCTTGCTGTTGTTATGGTACACACTCATGGACTGCATCCAGAAAACTCTACGCAATATCCATTTGTCGGTGGATATTTAGGTGTGGAGTTCTTTTTGTTGCTCACCGGGTACTTTACAATGAACGAATTAGCAAAAGCAGATGATCATAAAATAAAGCAGCCTGGTTTTCCATTATATTTTGTACTCAATAAATTTAAAAGCGTTTATCCCTTTGTTATTGTTTCTGTAACACTGTATTGTATTGTGACTGGTAAAATCATAGGAGCGACATTATATGAACAGTTCAACCGTTTAATATTTGGTATTTTTGAGATGTCACTTTTACAAATGACGGGATTATATCAGCAAATGTACATATTGCCATTATGGTACCTATCAGCAGTTTTATTAACTCTGCCTGTTTTCATTTGGCTATACGCTCATGTCAGAAGCTTTTATGAAGACTTGTTCATCTGGCTGTTTCCACTTGGCGTTTATGGCTTTTTGTAACAGCACACGGCTCTGCTGACTGGTGGTTTGACACTGTGTTTGGCTTTTTGCGTGTAGGGATACTAAGAAC
>DATMYZ010000063.1:0-5624 GCA_035560675.1 Clostridia bacterium | reverse complement strand
TTGGCAGGACTTTTCAATCCTTCCAAAGCGCATTTTAATCTTTTTCAATGCTGTTTTTTTATGCTATTAACTACAGCACGGTTTTGTTACATTCTTTTCTTGATCTTATCCAGCGCACCTTTTTCCAGTCGTGAGACCTGTGCCTGACTGATTCCTACCTCTTTAGATACTTCCATCTGGGTCTTACCAGCCATAAAGCGCAGGGACAATATTCTTTTCTCGCGGTCAGCCAATTGTTCAATCGCCTCTCGGAAGGCGATTTCGTCAATCCAGTCTCCTTCGCCGCAGGGGTCGCCCACCTGATCCATAACAAAGATGGTGTCGCCTCCGTCGGAATAGATTGGCTCAAAAAGAGATATCGGCTCGACGATGGCTTCCAGCGCGGCTACGACATCTTGCCGGGCGACACCCATCTCGGTAGCAATATCTCCGATGGTCGGATCCACCAGCTTTTCTCCGAGCAGGCGCTCACGCACCTGAAGGGCTTTATAGGCAGTGTCACGCATCGAACGGCTGACCCGAACCGAGTTGTTATCGCGCAGATAGCGCCTGATCTCACCGATAATCATCGGCACGCCATAAGTTGAAAATCGCACGTCCAGCGTCTCGTTAAAATTGTCGATGGCCTTAATCAGACCAATGCAGCCCACCTGGAAAAGATCGTCGAGGTTTTCGCCTCGGTTTGAAAATTTTTGCACGACCGAGAGCACCAGTCTGAGGTTGCTTGCAATCATGCGGTCACGCGCCGCCTTGTCACCTGCCTTTGCTTTTTTGATCAGGTCAATTTTCTCCTTTTCTGTGATCACTGGCAGTTTCGTCGTATCAACTCCGCAAATTTCGACCTTGTTGTAATTCATACCACACCCACCCCGACTTGTTTTCTGTCATGAGTATTGACCTGCCACAAGAGCGAAAATCAGCTGGTAATATTTTTTGGTGATTGAATTAAAAACAGACCTTGTTCTGGATATTTCCCAGAGAATATGATAGTTTATACCGTATAAGCTGTCGTCAGGGTGTGTGCAGGGCAAAAGTGCCCTCTGCGTTTTGCCGACGGGGCGGGACGAAGGGGGCTTTTTAATGAAAATAGTAGTGACTGACGATTTCTTTGTGGACTTTGGCGGCATATCGTGGCAGCCGATTGAACAGTATGGAGAAGTGTTTCGCTATGCCGATACGACAGACGAAGACGATGCGATTGTGCGAATCGGTAATGCCGATGTAGTTTTTATTAACCGTTGCCGCATCACAGAGCAGGTGATGGCGCAGTGCCCGAACATCATATACATAGGAACGTTTGGCACCGGTGTTGACGGGGTAGACCTTGCAGCGGCTCATAAATACGGCATCACCGTCTGCAATATTCCTGGTTATGGGAAAAATGCGGTCGCTCAGATGGCACTGGCGCTGCTGTTTGAAATCTCCCGAAACGTATCGCTGTTTGACCGGAAGATGAAGGCACAGGGGTGGAACAGTACCACAGACGATTGGCTGCGTACCATCCCCCAAATGGAACTGGGCGGAAAAACGATCGGCATCATCGGCATGGGGGATATTGGTTATGCAGTTGCGCGGGTGGCGATGGCGATGGATATGCAGGTGCTGGCATACAGGCGCCGCCCCGATCTTGCGTTGGCGTGTGAACAGCTGCGCTTTTGCGACTTGGAAGATTTGCTGTCTCACTCGGACATTATCAGCATACACTGCCCGCTGACCGATGAGACGCGGGGGATGGTTGACGCTGCCGCTATAGCAAAAATGAAGGATGGCACCATTCTGATTAACACCGCCCGGGGGGCAGTACTTTGTGAGAACGATGTTGTAGATGCCCTGAATTCTGGCAAGCTTTATGCGGTTGGCGCCGACGTGTTTGCGACAGAGCCTCCCGGAAACGAGAACGCGCTGGCAAATCATCCGCGTTGCATTGCAACGCCTCATGTAGCGTGGATGCCCCAGCAGACGCGTCAGCGCGTCATCGATATATCCGGTGAAAACCTGCGCCTCTTTTTGGCGGGCAACCCCCAAAATGTTGTGGTACCCAGATATGACAGGCAACACCGGGCATAAGCCCTTCCTTCTTGCCCAATAGCGGGCGATATCGCCGCGGACGGCTGTAATTACGGGCTTCATCATTATGCTCCAAAAAGCTGCGGCGCCCGCTAAAACAGCGGGCGCCAGGAGATTTCTTTAGGATAAAGCGCGCGTAAGAAGGATTAGTCGGTTTCGACAGCATTGATGTCGCAGACCGAATAAACTGAAACGTCGCCGTCATCGTTTTCCACTGCCATGATACCGCATCCGACAGAAGAGACAGAACCGTCAATATCTTCGCTGGCAGGAATGGCAACATCAATCAGCGTGGTGCTGATTGACTGCACAACGTTCTGAGTACTAGTGCTAAGCGAAGCCGAGGTCAGTGCGCTGGTCGTTGTGGTAGAAAGAGTTGCGCTGTCGAGGACATCAGTGGTAGATGTGGTGAACAGGCTACTTGCGGGAGTGGTGCTGACGGTGCCCAACGCGTTGATGTTTTCTGTAGAGACAGAAACGCCGCTCAGCGCCGTAATGGAGGCCGGACTGGTGACACTGCCCACGGTGCCGGTGCTAACGGTGTTGACAAACAGGCCTGAAGCAGTCCCCGACGTTACCGTAGCGATCACGTCGGCTGTACCGGGTGTGATCGTGGATATGACCGAGCTGGTGGTAGGCGTACCTTGCTGAGTGATTGTAGAAATCGTGGGCGTTCCGGTTACGCCGCCCAAGAAGTTTGCGCCGCTGGGGAACACGAAGGCTGCCAGAGTACCGCCATAAACCACGTCGTCACCGCCGGACGTAACGGGGTAGTCGACGCCTTCGATGGTTACGATGAGTGGCCCAGCGTTACCGCTGGTGAAGAAAGGTACCAACACCGTGGTTGGCGTGACGCTAGAGGCAGCAGTCAAACCAGACAGCACCCCCGCCAGAGTAGTAGGCGTGCCCAACCCAGTTAGAACGGTTGTGGTGCCGGTGGCAATCTCGTCAATGACACTGGCCGTGGTCGTAGTCAGGTTTTGTGCAAGACCTGCCACGGGGGTAGTGGTAACACCGGTGACGACCGTTGTGGGAACGCTGGTGATTGGAGCGCTGACGGCGACCGGGACACCGGTAACGCCAGTGACCACGTCCAGATTATTTGCCGTGACGCCGGTTACGACCGAAGTCAGCGACGGGGTGACCGCACTGACAACCGACGTGCTATCGGTATCAAGTGAAGCGCCGGACAGTACAGAGCCCGTTGTCGTTGAAAGCGAGGCGCTGCCGACCACATTCACGTAGTTGATGCCGGTGGGTGCGAGAATGTTCTGTATGATTTCTAACCCGCCGTCATAGCTGACAGCGGCGATGCTGCTCTGATGGCAGTACAGGTAATTTTGAAGATCCTTAGTGCATGCGTCAGCACAATTAAAATCCCCGCAGCAGCGGCTAGACAGGCAGCTCAATGCGGTGAGCAGTTGTGTCTCAAAGGTAGAACCGACTAACTCGCCGGACAGTACGCGAATTTTTGCGATGGCGCAGATGGAGATTACCAGGTCACCTGCAGTCAGGGTAGTGCCGGTTACTCTGACTGCGTAGGTGGTGTTGTTAAATGTTACGGTATGCGTGGTGCCGTCTACTGTGGTAATCTCCACATCAATACTGAAGCCGGACGGCATGTTGCGTACAACATCATCGATAGCGGTCAGAACATACCGCATGCTCTGTAGACAGGGGTCGGAAGTGGTCCCCGTGCCACAGCAGCTGCCCCCGGCGCAACTGCAGCTCGTGCCGCCGAAGCAGCCGGCAGCCTGTCGGCTAAACTGCAACGAGTTGTTCCGATTATTATTGGACTGGATGTTTGAAGCTCTATTGCAACTCAAACTATATCCCCCTTTCAGTAGGCTGTAGCCCAATACAATATATGCATCTGCGTGCTGTTCTGACATAAGAAGCAATCTCAATGAACGCTGAGGGGGGCTAACTGGCAGGCATAGATGGTGCCGTTTATCAGAGGTCATAAAGCATTTTATGGCTTTTATTATACTAAACAACATACTACAACAGTATTTTACAGTTGGTCATATAATTGGATGGCCAGACTCTGTTATTTCGTGCTCTTGAATGGTATAATAACTGCTAAGCAGTTATTATACCATATTAATGCCCAATGGCTCGCCGCTTAACGCGGCAACCGCCTTTTGATGGGCAATTATACCACTGAGCGCTTTGCGCTTGTGCTATAATAACTGCAAAGCAGTTATTATAGCTGGGGTTATGATCGCCTCCAGGCTTAAACGACCGCTTTTTAATGAATATTTCTGCTGTTCGCTGTTTGTCTGTGGAAAATAACAAACGGGAAGGGCAAACACTTAAACTTGGCAAAAATATGATGATTTGCAGGGAGATAAACATGAAAATGCAAACCAAGCCACCGATCTATTTGCAGGTGGCTTATGATATTGCCGCAAAGATTGCATCAGGTGCTTTAGCTGAGCAGGAGCGATTTTCAGGACGTTCGCTGATGAGCTCACAATATGGTGTGTCACCCGAGACCATCCGGCGGGCATTGCGGCTGCTTTCGGATATAGGCATCATCGCCGTGCAGGAAAATGTCGGATCACAGGTGCTTTCAAAGCAGCGGGCAGTAGAATATGTTGAACATTATCAAATGGGGCGCGACCTTCTGATGCTCAAGGGTGAGCTTAATCAGCTGATGGTGCAGCGCCGACAAATTGACGAGCGTATTAGCGATATTATAGGGCAGATCACCGACCTTTCGGATCGGTTCCGCAACAGCGACCGGCTGAGAACTTATGAGTTCGTGGTGACGGAAGACGCCGATATCGAAGGAAAAAGCATCTGCCATATCGATTTTAGAAAGCATACGGGCGCCACCATTGTGGCGGTGCGCCGTGGAGATGAGATTATGCTGTCGCCTACGCCGAAAACGGTGCTTCAAAAGAGCGATTTGCTGGTGATTGCCTGTGATGTGACCGATGTCGATAGCGTTGCGGATTTTATTAACGCAAAAAAACAACTGAAAGGCTGATATCTGTCGTTTCGTCACGATGTGCGCGGTAAGCCTGCTATCATTATGATGGCAGCATTGACTATGTGACAACTTCATGGTAAAATGAAGTTGTCACTATAATGCTGGGAAGGGGAAATTGTATGAAGAAAATCGTTTCTGTCGTGCTGGCTTTGTTTTGCGTGCTGACAGTTCTTTCAGGGTGCAGCAGCAAGCCCGCACAGAAAAATATTGCGTTTGCCGATGTGGGTTGGGATTCCATCCGCCTGCAAAATGCCGCCGCAGGGCTGATAGCCACCACCGTGTTTGGTTATGATAGCACGAGCGAGGTTTCAGGCAGTACGCCCATCGCTCATGAGGCAATGATTAAGGGTGAAATAGACGTGCATATGGAAATATGGACTGACAATATCAGCGTGTATGATCAAGACCTTAAAGCAGGACGCTTTCAGGAAATGGGTATCAATTTTGACGATAACGGACAGGGTCTGTACGTGCCGCGATATGTTATCGAGGGTGATTCCGCACGCGGGATAGCGCCCACTGCGCCTGATTTGCGCACTGTCAAGGATCTGAAAAATTA
>DATMYZ010000062.1:0-8029 GCA_035560675.1 Clostridia bacterium | reverse complement strand
GCTTATGGTTTTCAGACGTTTTTCCATGCGATGACACTCCCATTCGCTCTAATAGTCTCCTTTAGACTCTTTTAATGTCTTTGGTAGTCCATTGAACTTTTGAGGTTATTCTCGCATGTTGTTTGACCTTTTGCAATCCGTGCTTACGTTTGACGCTTACGTATCATATATCCCCGTCAAATTTCAGGGTGCTTTTACCACAATCAAAATTCAATATAAATTGGATCTCTGTATTATACGGCGGGTGTGCCCCTACCAGCATATATTGAGTGGTAAATTTATCGATTAGCGTTGCCCGACACGTCGTCTTCTTTCCATAATAGTTCAATGTAAAACGTAGGAGCACTCCTATACAAGGTATGAATAATAACGCCCAAAGAGCGGTATGAATGATTTTGTTAACCTTATTCTGATCCATTTTACCCACTTCCAGCCGTAAGTAGTGTTGATATGTTAACACACCTGTACAGATACCACAAGCCATATTACGGCCATTTTTAAAGCAAGCAGGCAAAATAAAAAAGCATAGCAAAAGGCAGAAAGAAGGTGCACCGCTCTTTCTGCCTTTTGCTTGTCATAACAGTGCGATAGCCCGCAGGCTATAGGCTACTTACTCTTCCTCGCGCACAACGGCAATCGAAAGCTCATCCAGCGATTTGGTGTCCACATGGGTTGGGCAGGCGGTCATCAGCTCGCTGGCGTTTTGCACCTTTGGGAAGGGGATAACGTCGCGAATGCTCTCCTTGTTCAAGAGCAGCATAACAAGTCGGTCAAGACCATAGGCCATGCCACCATGCGGCGGTACACCGTATTTAAATGCCTCAAGTAGGAAGCCAAACTTGTCGTTGGCCTCCGCCTCGCTCATGCCGAGCGCCGCAAACATCTTGCGCTGAATCGCAGGATCAGAAATACGAATCGATCCGCCGCCGAGTTCAGTGCCGTTGAGCACCAAATCATAAGCGCGAGCGCGCACTGCGCCCAGATCTGTTTCCATCTTTTCCAAGTCCTCAAAATTGGGGCAGGTAAAGGGATGATGCATGGCGTAATAGCGACCTTCATCGGGATCGTATTCAAACAGCGGAAAGTCAGTCACCCACAGCAAGTCATAGGTATTTTCGGGAATAAGTCCCAATCGCTTAGCAAGATTCAAGCGCAGTGCGCCCAGTGCCGCGAACACCACACTGTCACGCGGATCGGCAACCACCAGCAGAACATCGCCGGTCTTCAAATCCATGCGGCCGTGTATTGCTTCGATTTCCGCTTCGGTGAGAAACTTTTCAAATGAAGAAGACAGTGCTTCGTCGGTTACGCGAGTAAAGGCCAGGCCCTTCGCCTTAAACAGCTTGGCAACATCGGCCAGCTTGTCAATCTCCTTGCGCGAAAGAGTGGCCGCCGCGCCCTTAATATTGATGGCGCGTACACTGCCACCGGCTTCTAGTGCAGTTTTAAACACGGCAAATTCGGTGCTCTTTAAAATATCCGAGAGATCTTGCAACTCCAACCCGAAGCGCGTATCCGGTTTGTCCGATCCATAACGCTCCATCGCCTCTTTATACGTAATGCGGCGCAGCGGCAGCTCTAGCTCCATGCCCATAATCTCTTTGAAAATATCCTTCATCAGACCCTCGTTGACGGTTTGCACGTCTACTTCGTCCACGAACGACATTTCAATATCAATCTGGGTGAACTCCGGCTGGCGGTCAGCACGCAAATCCTCATCGCGAAAGCAGCGTGCAATCTGCATATAGCGATCGAAGCCAGCTAGCATTGATAGCTGCTTATAAAGCTGCGGTGACTGTGGCAGCGCGTAAAACTTACCGGGATGCACTCGCGAAGGCACAAGATAATCTCGCGCACCCTCCGGCGTAGGTTTCATAAGAATAGGCGTCTCAATCTCGACAAAACGGTTTTTGTCAAAATAATCGCGAGCTAGCTTAACAATGCGATGACGCATCAAAATAGCCGACTGCAACTCATTGCGCCGCAGATCCAAATAACGATAGCGCAAACGCAACTCCTCATTAGTCTTAATGCCGTCCTTAATATCAAAGGGCGGAGTTTCGCTGACCGCCAGCACCCGCAGCTCAGAAACATACAGTTCAACCTCGCCTGTAGGAATATCTCTGTTTACAGACTCGCGGCGCCGTAGGACACCCTTTGCCATTAGCACATATTCCGAGCGCACCGAGGATGCTTTTCCAAATGTCTCACGCCCGGTGGAATCGTCAAACGCCAGCTGCGCAATGCCGGTGCGATCACGCAGGTCAATAAAAATTAAATTACCCAAATCCCGCTGTTTAGCTGCCCAGCCCGCCAGCACCAGCTCTTTGCCGATCATATCCACAGAAACCTCACCGCAATAAGCGGTACGCTTCATGCCGTTCATAAAGTCTGCCATTGCTATTACTCCTTTTATGCGCCAATTCTTGTGTTTGGTTTATAATTTGGTAGCAGCATCCGCCACATCGCTAATATGCCGCTGCACTGAAAGCTTTACAAATTCGTCGGCGAAATCTTCGCCCAGCGTTATTTCACTGGCTGCACCGGTGGACATCTCCTTAACAGTGGCCCTGCCTGCCGCTAACTCATTGTCGCCCAGCACCATCGTGTAGATTGCACCAAGCTTATCGGCATAACGCATCTGGGCCTTTAAGCTTCGGCTCATGGTCTCGCAGTCGGCAGAAACGCCCTCGGCACGCAACTTTTGCACCAGTGTACCGGCCGCGATCGACGCCGTCTTGCCCATCGGCGCAATAAAAAGCTCACAGAGCAGGGGGGCAGGGACCTGGGCGCCAGAAGCAGCCATAACCAGTTGCAATCTTTCAAGCCCCATGGCAAAGCCCACGCCGGGCATCGAAGGGCCGCCGAGCTCCTCAATGAGCCCGTCATAACGCCCACCACCGCATACGGTCCCCTGTGCACCAATTGCCTCGGTGACAAACTCAAAGACAGTGCGGCAGTAATAGTCCAGGCCACGGACAATATCAGGGTCGATTTCATATCTAATACCCATTGCTTCCAGCCGCTCGCGCAGCTCGGCAAAGTGGTCTTCGCACTCTGAGCAGAGGTGATCCATCATCTTAGGTGCCTTAGCGGCAATTTCTTTGCAGATTGGGCTCTTGCAGTCGATAATGCGCAGCGGATTTGTCTCTAACCGAGTCAGACATGTTTCACAAAGCTGATCAGTGTAGCCAGAAAAATACGCCTTCAGCTTGGCCTGATACGCAGGCCGGCATTGCTTGCAACCGATGGAATTGATAAACAGCTTGATTTTGTCAACGCCCAGCGTCTCAAGTACCTGATTGCCTAGCGCAATGCACTCGGCGTCCGCCGCGGGGGAGGGGGAGCCCAGCGATTCGATGCCAAACTGGTGAAACTCGCGCAGACGACCTGCCTGCGGCTTCTCATAACGGAAGCAGCTTATAACGTAGCTGGCCTTTACCGGCAGCTGCCCGCCCAACAGATTATGCTCAATCGCCGCTCTGACAACGCCCGCGGTGCCCTCTGGGCGTAGCGTAATCGAACGGTCCTTCTTGTCGTTAAAGGTGTACATTTCTTTTTGTACGACGTCGGTCGTATCGCCCACGGCTCGGTTAAACAGTTCCGTGTGCTCAAACGTGGGGGTGCGCATCTCAAAAAAGCCATAGCGCTCAGCGATATCCAGCGCTGCGCGCTCAACATAGTGCCAGCGGGTAATATCACTTGGCAAAGTGTCCTGTGTTCCCTTTGGGGCAGAAGTGAGTGGTTTCATAAAATTGATCTCCTTTCAATACTGTTGTCTCTATCTTTGGCATATAATATCACATTTTAAAGGGGAACGTAAAAATAAAAACCCCGCCCCAATCAGCAAAAGGGGCGGGGAAAATTTCCACGCGGTGCCACCCTCGTTTGAACAAAACGGCCGGGGCTGTCTCATCCATCTCAACAGGCGCTCTTGTAACGCAGAGCGGGCGAAAAGCGTTTTTCGCTTTCAACTCAGCGGATGTCCTTCCCCTGTCCGTACGCTGGGGCTCTCAGCCGCAAACCCAATGCATCACATTCTGGGCGGCCCCTTCTCTGTATGCGTCGTGAACAAGCTACTGCTTCCGCTTCAACGTCTTTAATCTATTCAAACACGCGGCCGTATTACCGCTTGGGGTTGACAATATCTCTCCAGTCAAGGTCGCCCTTTTCCAGCGCATGAATCAACGCCTCCGCAGTGGCAATGTTGGTTGCCATCGGAATGGAATGCACATCGCACAACCGGATCAAATTAGCTTCATCCGGTTCGCCGGGCTTCATTGTCAGCGGATCTCTCAAAAACAGTAACAAATCAATTTCGTTGCAGGCAATGCGCGCCGCAATCTGCTGATCGCCGCCCTGCTCACCCGAAAGAAATCTGAAAATGCGCAGGCCGGTCGCTTCCGCAACCAATTTACCGGTTGTACCAGTGGCGCAAATATTGTGCTGACTGAGGATGCCGCTATACGCAATGCAAAACTGTACCATCAGCTCTTTTTTAGAATCATGTGCTATTAATGCGATATTCATACCCATCCTCCATCTTTATGTAGTCGCTTTATTTCAAGCGTTCAACATTGAGTCTCACTCTTTCACCCAAAATCCGTCTCGCCATATCCTCAACCTCGCGCCATGCCGCACTACTTTGCGGCAGTGGCTCACCCTTCGCCAGCAGCCGTTCCACCAGCGAATCCTCAGGAATAACTGCAATTAGCTGTGCCCCAACGCGGTCGATTACCGCGTCTAAGTCAGGTAGATCCTTAGATAGTATGTGCCGTAAAAATTTATTAATGACCAACCTTGGTTGTTTTTCCTGCAATATCTGCGCAGCCTTGGCAGCGTCTCGCACAGAAACCGGGTCGGCGGTACAGACAATCAGCGCACTGTTACATACTGAACAGGCCACATCAAAGCCGCGTCCCAACCCCGCGGAGGTATCAAGTATCAAATAATCATAACAGCCCGCCAGGCCCTTGAGCAATGCCGTTAGACTGGTACGATCGGGCAAAAAATGTCTGTCTGTCGGTGCTGCAATCAGGTGCAGATTGCCCTGCATAACATCGCAGACCGTGATAGCCTTAACTGGCTTGCACCGTCCCGACAAAACATCGGACAAATCGTAGACAATTCTATCAGATACACCCATGACAATATCCAACCCACGCAGACCGCTGTCAAGCTCCAGCAGCAACACATTCTTTTGGTGACGGCACAATGCCCGTGCCAGCAAATACGAAACAGTTGTCTTCCCGGTTCCGCCCTTGCCTGATGTCACAACCAGAATATTTGACATGCCAATCCCCCTATTGTCCAATCTTATCACAAAAAACAGCTGCTGACCAGACGTTCTCCGAGCAAAAAAGCAAAATTTCTGATAATTTTATTGCTGTTTTTCCACTCAGGGCGTTAGCGCCACCGAATTGTTCTGTATAGCTACAGCAACACTGTTTTCAACCGTGCTTTCCGACGTTTGATTCTGCGCCGCATCAGCACTAACTTCCGCTTCTTGATTTGGAAAGAAGTAGGAATCGAGCACAGCTCGTGCAACCGGCGCGCCGGTGTAGCCGTGCCAACCCTTTTCGATGACCACAGCAATGGCAATCTGGGGATCGTCGGCTGGCGCAAAGCAGATAAAGGTCGAGTTGGGGAATTCGTTTGTCTGAGGGGTTCCCGTTTTTGAAGCCACCGTGATCGGATAGTCCCCCAGGTATCGGTATGCCGTTCCACGCACATCGTGCGAGGCCTGCACCATGCCGTTGAAAATAGGGTCAAACACCGACGGGTCGACGCCCAGCGTGCCAGAAATCTCCGGCGTGTGGGTAGACAGCGTATCTTGCCAGTCGTAATAAGACGAGATCGACTTTACCAGTGAAAGCTTCATGCGCACACCACGCCGCGCGAGCGTAGCGCAGTAATTAGCAAGCTGCACAGGGGTGTAGCCGTTATCAAGCTGGCCAATCGCCGCCTGCAAAACGTCGCCGGGATAAACAGTATTGGGGTCGCACTGGGTACCTTTCGCCTCGGTCAGTTCAATGCCCGTCGGAACGCCCAGCCCAAGCGCCTGCGCATATTTATTAATACGGGCTATTCCCAACTGCCTGCCGGTGTCATAGAAAAAGATGTTGCAAGAAACACGCAACGCGTCGGAAACAGTAAGCGGTCCGTGAAAACTCAAACAGGTCGGCTGATAGGTTGGCAAAAACGTATAGACGCGCTGGCAATTTACGGTTGTGCTCGGATTAATAATGCCCTCGGACAGTCCCGCAGTGGCCACCACTGGCTTAAAACAGGATCCCGGCGCATAAATGCCCGAAAAAGCCCGGTTTAAAAACGGATAAAGTTGATCAGAAGCATTCTTGGCATAATCCTCAGAATAGGTCTCAAGGTTATAAGATGGATAGGTTACGGCCGCCAACACTTCGGCGTTTTTAATGTCTATCGCCACAACCGCCCCGGCATTGGCCTCTCTGCCTTGCCCTTCCGGTGCATTTTCGTTAAGATACTGAATTTCTTTTATGAGTGCATCTCTAGCGGTGCGCTGAACTTCCTTGTCAAGGGTCAGTACCAGCGTATTGCCCGGCACCGCCGCCTGCTCCTCCCTAATATCCACCACATGGTAAGAAGCATCCAGATCGATTCTGCGTACGCCGTCAACCCCGCGCAGCGTCGATTCAAACGCGCGTTCAATCCCTTCCTTGCCTACGAGATCATCACGGGTGTAGCCCTTGTTCTGCGAGAGATAGCTCTCCAACTCGTCTGCAAAGATTGCGCCGATGCGCCCGATAATATGCGGAGCCAAATCGCCATCAATATAACCGCGTTGAGCGGCTTCCACCACTTCGACGCCCGGAATAGAATTGCTCATCTGCCTTATTAGAACCGCCGTTTGCAGCGAAATATTCTCCGCAAAGGTATACCGCACTGAAAGCGAATAACCCTTGCGCTCCATCTCATATCGTACGCCAGCAATATCGCGCGCCTGCGCGTCTGTTAACCCTTTTAGCCAGCTCAATTTCTCCGGCGGCAGGGCGATAAACCAGCCGGCGGCAGGGTCAGCGGGCTCCGTCGTTAGGCGATAGCGCTGCCGCAGCCAATAATAGACATCTGCCGCCTCGGTGTAACTATTGGTACCCAAATGCTTGCGCAGCCGAGCAACAGCATCGCTGTCCTCGGTAAAGGCCACGCCACTTTGGGCCATAGTCAGCGGCAGATTGTCAATCCACTGTTCATTAGCACCCCGCAGCACATCAATAAGCTTTAAAATAGTTTCGTTCTCGCTGTCTTCGGGCGCTAGCGCACGGTCAAACACAAGATTATAACACGCCTCGTTATAAGAAAACGGCCGCCCCTGTCTATCCACAATCTCACCGCGTGCCGCCTTAATAACCTGCGCTTTGCTGCTGCCCTGCTGCTGCCTAGCCAGAAAATCGGCACCAGAAACAATCTGCACCTGCGCGAGTCTGAATAAGAATAGACTGAACACCAGCCAGACAATAACACCAAGCGTTATCAGCCGAAACTTTTCCTGCGAAACTTTCAAACCCGCACACCTCCTTTATCAAAGCAATGCAAAACTATTCCATAATCTTTTCTTCAAACCGATCATGAATCCATCTGACAAGCAAAAAGGCCACCATACCAAACACCGCTGTATAAACCGCGCTGGGCAGCGTTTTGGTCAATAGCAGGCGATTAGCCCCTGCATAGCCCCAAAGCCCATATATCAAGTAGTGCGCAATCACGCCATAAATTAATGCAAATCCGCCGCAAAGCAAAAAGGCCGTTTTAGCGTTGGGCTGAATGAGATAAATAACCAGCAAACCGCAGGAGCAGCCTAGTACAAGAAAAAATATCGGTGCTACACCAAAAATATGAAACGCGGCGGTGTCGCATAATACGCCACCAAACAAGCCAAATAGCCCCCCCGCAAATTCGCCTTCAATCATAGCTATTGCCGCTATGACGGAAATAACCAAAATCGGGCGCACATTTCCTATGGCTAACAGCCGAGGAGTCTCCTGTAATATAT
>DATMYZ010000061.1:0-4726 GCA_035560675.1 Clostridia bacterium | reverse complement strand
GGTGTGGGACAGCGTCCCACACGTACTTTTTTTATCATTGTGGAAGCGTAGGGAACCCCCACAAGGTGTTCCCTGATGCCGCCTAAAGCGGCATTCGTTTTGTGCATAACCCTACAATCCAACCACTAAATATTGAATCATACTTTCTTTTTTCTGGATGAAATTACGCTTTGCAAAACGATGAAGAAGCAGAGAAGCGCTGACAGAACAATGCGTACCCACCAGCTAGACAGCGTACCCTGGGTTGTAATAATGCTGGATATGGTACCCTTAATCAACACACCGAAAAGGGTGCCGATAGGATTTCCCACACCGCCCGAGAGAAGAGTTCCGCCGATAACAGAAGAAGATATGGCGTCCATCTCCAAACCTTTGGCCTGTTCAACAAAACCTGCCCCGCTGTTGAGGCAAAACAGGAATCCGCCTAATCCGGCTAAAAAACCATCCAATATATAAGCTTGAAACTTCGTGCGGCGGACATTAAGTCCCATCATCAAGGCACTTTGCTGGTTGCCACCAATGGCATATAGCTTTCGCCCGAACTTGGTGTACCGAAGCATCACAAAGATCAGTAGGACAACCAACAACGCAATGATAACGGTTGGGTAAATATAGGCGGGCTGATAAACGCCTTTTTTCGTCGTGGAACCGAATGGCAGGTAAATTTTATAGTTAGCCCAAACTAAAAACGTTTCATTTTTGATAGCAATCATTTCTTTACTAACTATCGCCGTCATGCCGCGTCCAAAAAAGAGCCCAGCAAGAGAAACAATGAAGGGTTGAATATTGAGATAGGCCACTAAAAAGCCCTGCACGACGCCAAAGGCCAAACCTATGGCCAGCGCAATCACCACGGCAGTATAAGCACTTGCTCCGCTTTGTTCCATCTGGTACGCGCAAACCATACACACCAACGCCGTCACTGAACCTACCGAAATATCTATGCCCCCAGTAATCATAACAATCGTCATGCCACATGAGATAACGATAAGTCCTGCATTAGATATAAACAGGTTCAAAAACATCTGTGGTTTTGCAAAACCGGAGCCAGCAAAAACAACCATTCCGGCAATATACATAGCGATAAATAAGCCTATTGTTATCATGAGTAGAAAAGCGGTACTAGAAAGGGCCTTTTTTTCCTTCAAAGCATTCATACGACCGTCCCTTCCTTTTTACCACTGGTCATGGTCTTTCGAACCGCCACAAACTTTTGGAAGACCGGGCTCTGCAATACCACAATTACCACCACAACTACTGCCTTATAGACCGGAAGCTGATCTGAGGATACATTCATGGCATACAAAGTCGTGGTCAGGGCTTGAATGGTGTAAGCACCGATGACCGAACCTGCGAGGCTGAATTTTCCGCCGCTGAGAAGATTGCCTCCCAGTGCTACCGCAAGAATGGCATCCATTTCAAGATTAAGGCCAATATTGTTGGCATCTGCAGAATAGATACGGCTTGAGGCCACAAAGCCAGCCACGCCCGCCAATAGCCCACAGATGGCATAGGTAATCCATT
Source organism: Clostridia bacterium (assembly GCA_035560675.1). Taxonomy (GTDB): domain Bacteria; phylum Bacillota; class Clostridia; order Oscillospirales; family Ruminococcaceae; genus Yanshouia. Next base: position 3,202 of record DATMYZ010000061.1, on the reverse strand, counting down.
TAATTCGGATTGCGTTAAGCCCGACTAAACGGGCAGCATTTCCATTGATACCCACACTTTCGACATAAAGTCCAAGAGCTGTTTTTTTTAGCAAAAGGCTAATGATTAATACCATAGCCACAGCAAAGAACACTGGCGTTGGAATGGGGCAGCCAGGGAAAAAGCTGCCGAAATACTTGTAGGAGTCTACACGAATGTAGGTGATCTGTCCCTTGGTGACCAGTTGGGCGATACCACGTCCCGCTGTAAAAAGGATGAGTGTCGCCACCATAGGCTGAATATTCATCTTTGCCACCAGAAAACCGTTGAAAAACCCACAGAGTGTGGTTGCAGCCAGCGACGCAATCACCGCCAAAATCAAGGGCGTTTGCAGTTCGGTTACCGAGACTGCCCCGCCAGAGAGAATTTGACAGCACACTGAGGCTGAAACAGCCATTACAGCGCCAACGCTGATATCCTGCCCGCCGGAGGCTGCTGTCACCAAGGTCATACCAACCGCCAGAATAACCAGCTCTGAGGCCCGGTTTATAACATCAATAACATAACCATAAAGCATGCCGTTGTTCAGTGTAATGGCAAAAAAGTCGGGCGTTTTGATAACGTTGGCCAGTAGCACTACCAGCAGGCAGGTAATGGGAAGAAAAAGGTGGTGCTTAGTCATTCGCCTCCACTCAATGTTTTTGACGCCTCTACGCATGACTTTGCTCACCTCCTGCAATGGTTTGCATAATCTTTTCCTGTGTCAGATCGCCTTCAGCAAGCTCGCCCACTTTCTTTCCGTCACGCATAACCTCCATGCGTGAGCAGGTGCGCAGCATTTCCTCAATTTCAGAGGAGATGAAGGCCACGCTCATACCGTCTGAGGCCAGTTCCAGCACCAGCTTTTGAATCTCGGTTTTTGTACCGATGTCAATCCCTCTGGTTGGCTCATCCAGAATAAGAAATTCCGGGTGGGTAAGCAGCCAGCGCCCAATGATTACCTTTTGCTGATTGCCACCAGACAGACTTTTGATGGGCGTCTCACGGCTGGCTGTCTTGATTTGAAGCAGGTCGATATACCTGTCTGAAAATTCCTCCATCTCGTTTCGGGTCATGGGCTTAAACATTCCCCGCTTGGCCTGGAGAGCAATAATAATATTTTCCCTTACTGAAAGATCATCAATAATGCCATCTCGCTTCCGGTCCTCGGGGAGATAGGCCATACCGTAATGCATCGCATCCAGCGGCGTTCGTATTTTGACCTCGCTGCCCTTGACTTTTAGCGTGCCGCTGTCAGGGCGATCAGCCCCATAGATGCTTCGCACCAATTCGCTTCGCCCCGAGCCCAATAGACCGGTAAATCCGATTACCTCGCCCTGATGTACATCCAAATCAAAGGGCTGTATAGTCCCCCGCCGACCTAACCCCCGAACCGATATAACAGGCAATCCGTCGGTAGGCTTGTTATGTGCGCGCTCACTTTTGATATCAGCAAGATCATCCAAATCCTTGCCGATCATTTTTTCGACAAGCGCAAGCCGCGGGAGTGCCTTTGTCTCATATTCGCCTACCAGCTCACCATTGCGCAGCACAGTAATGCGGTCGCTGACGGCATAGACTTGCTCTAAATAATGGGTGACAAAGATAATTCCCACCCCGTTGTTCCTCAGCATTTTCATAAGAGTGAAGAGTTTATCTACCTCATCCTCATCAAGAGAAGAGGTAGGTTCATCCAGAATAAGAACCTGACACTGCATATCTACGGCCCGAGCGATGGCAATCATCTGTTGAATCGCAATGGAGCAGTCATCCAGCTGCCGGGTAGGAGAGACATTGATATCCAACCCTTTTAAAACCTCAGCGGATTTCCGGTTCATGCTTTTCCAGTCAATAAAACCGGCGCGCCGCGGCTCCCGGCCAAGAAAGAGGTTCTCGGCTACTGTTAAATTGGGGCAGAGTGTAATCTCTTGATATACAGTGCTAATACCGTTTTTCTGGGCCTCTTGCGGGGAACGATTGACCAGATGTCCCTCATGCCCCGACATGTGGATTTCTCCGCCGTCCATCTCATAGACGCCGGTAAGCACCTTAATCAGCGTAGATTTTCCCGCTCCGTTTTCGCCCATCAGAGCATGAATTTCGCCCTTTCGTAGGGTGAAGTTTACATTTTGCAGCGCCATGACCCCCGGGAATACTTTATAGATTCCCCGCATGGACAATATAGTCTGTTGATCCATCACGTTTCACCTGCTCTCCAATGGTTTCGGGTTGGGACTAAATGTAAATTTTCGTCATATTAGGAATGTGGCGCAGAGGTTCGGAGAAATATCCGAACTCTCCGCGCCAGAAAGAAGGAGCATAGAAGATATTTACAGATAGATATTAATAAGCACGTGCATCCACAATAGCCTTGGTGATAGTTTCGGCGTCAAAGGTTTCTTCATCAACATAGGCCAACTTTTCGGGGGTTTTGCCGGATTCAAGCTGCTGAATGATCTTCTGTACGCGTGGGCCATGCAACGGATTGCATTCGACGTTGTAATTGATCTTACCGGCCAGGGTATCGGTCAGACCAGCGCGAGTCGCATCAAAGGAGATGATCGTAATATCTCCGCCCTTGCCATAAGTCTTGCCAGCGGCTTCTAAAGCATCAATGGCACCAAAGGCTTCGTTATCGTTCTCACAGTAGACAACGTCGATATCGTCATATTGTTTGAGGACGCTTTCCATGACTTCCTGACCTTTAGCCTGAGTGAATTCACCGGTTTGCTGGACGATGATCTTCCATTTGCTGTTTGCGGCTACAGCGGCCTCAAGGCCTTCTGTACGACCGATCTGAGCGGAAGAACCAATGGTGCCCTGAATATGTACGATGTTAAGCTGGTCAACATTTGCGAACTTCTTCTTCATCCACTCGGCAGCCTTGTCGCCCTCAGAGCGGAAGTTGGAACCGACCCAGGCGGTATAAAGACTGTCATCAGAAACGTCAATCATACGATCCACGATGATAACGGGGATAGCGGCATCCTTGGCTTCCTTCAGAACGGTGTCCCAACCGGTCTCAGTAACAGGAGCCAACACGATGTAGTCCACTTCCTGCTGGATAAAGTTACGAATGGCGGTGATCTGGTTTTCTTGCTTTTGCTGGGCATCATCAAATATAAGCTTAAATCCATTTGCTTCGGTGAAGGTGCTCTTCATCGATTCAGTATTGGCGGTACGC
>DATMYZ010000060.1:0-2429 GCA_035560675.1 Clostridia bacterium | reverse complement strand
TTTTTGACCCGCGCGCATTTTTTTTCTGATGTTATCATACCACAAAACGGGCAAAATTACAAGACTTGTAATCACCCGGCGCGGTGCATATGATAGATTCAGAAGAGCATCAAATAGATGATGCAAAGAAAGGGTGCGCTCAATATGGATGACCAGCAAGCACTTTCACTGGTAGCGTTGCAGAAGTCTCAGGCAATGATGGAGCTGCGGGATTGCAACCACCTTACAGGCCAATATGGACTGTCGCTTTCGGATGCGCAGATTACCAGTCTCGTTACGCAGCGGTTCGAAACACTGCAAAACACTGGACGAATCGAATTCGGCACAGGTGTTCTCAAAAAACTGATTGAGGCGTTTTGCGATTCGGTCTATATCACGCAGGAGAATTATGAAGAAACGCTCTCGACGCTTCAAGAGCTGTTTTATTATTATAAAAACGAGTCGCTTGATACGCTTTCAGACGATGAACTGATTGAATTTATGCACAGCAATTTTGAGGGGCCCTGCCAAGGCGCGCTGGACTATTTGAGCGACACCTCGCTTGAGGGGCTCTGCCGCAATGCCCGGTATGCCCTAAACGGCATTTCCGCCGCGGATGAAGATGAAGATGAAGATGAGGGCGCGAATGACGATGCGGACGGTTGGAATGAGGATTATTAACGGCAGAGGGGGGCGGACGCCATGAACGAAAGCGGAGAACTGATGCAAATTTTTACGCCCGAAGAACTAACGGGACAGAATGCAGGGACATCGGGCGTCGACTATGATGCGGCGTTGCTTCGTCTGCTGGCCGCACGTACCGAACGGTACACGATGGGCGAAAGCAGCTCGGTGACGATAGAAACGGCGCAGGCATTACTGCAATCCATCCGCTATACGCTGGCGTTGGGGTGTAAAGCACAGGGCTACAGTTTGGCTACGCTGCCGGCGGGTACGGCGCTGCCCACGCTGCTGCTGGCGGGGCAGGCCGAAGCCGAATGTCGGGTTGCAATAGGTAAAACGCTACTGATGCGTGCCCGGTCGCTGCTGTCGGGCGTTGACGACGCGGCACTTCAAGAAACGCTGGCAGAGCTCGTACAGTTTTTTAAACGCTATGACCTATGGTTTTTTGCCCATGACATCCCTTGCGCAATCGATTATATCTTAGACGAGCCTATATCAGAAAATTTGCAGGGCATCGATTATGTTAACGCCTATCTAAAGGCGCTCATTTCAGAAGGGCGGGCGGTACCGCTGCGCCGCAAAGAGGAGGAAGCGCGCCTAAACGCACTGCTCGCTCAAGAAGAGATGCAGTACACCGACGGTGACGCGGCGCAGGATGACATGCTAAGGGCACTGATTGAGGCGCTTAACGATTGTCAAACCGCCACTGAGAAAGCCATGCTGGTTAAGGAGGGAGTGCACAGCCTGCGTGATATGACCGAAGTGTTGGATGTTTGTTTCTGGGCGGAGGAGAGCATAGCCATATTCGAGCAGATGGGCAGGGCCGAGCTGGCTCTGTTGTATCACTTTATCCAAAACAGGCCAAAAGAAAAGCGCTCGCCCACCGGATGGGAGCAAGCGCTTGAAAATTATATCTCGAATCATTTTAAAGAGGCTCACCAGACAAAAACGCCTTGATGTCCTTTTCGGCGGCAACGGCGTCGTGATAGCCCAGCTGCGCGGCGGAGCTTAAACGGTGCGGCTCCTTTTCGAAGCGCCCGATTTCCAGCGGCTCTTGAGGTGCGATGATGATGGCGCGCCCTTCGCCTTCAATCGCGCGCAAATCTTCCAACGTACGGTTGTAGATGAGATAGCGGCGGTCGAGTAGTTCAATCAGCGCAGGATAGTTGTGGTACATCACCCGATAGAGCGGTCGCAACTTTTCAGGCTGCTTACTATAGGCGCGATCTCGGGTCAGCACCACCACCAGTCGGTCGCAGCCATCGGCCAAAGCCTTTTTAAACGGGATGGGGTCGGAAGTGCCGCCGTCTAGGTACTGTCTGCCGCGAAACGGCACCATTGGCGAAAAACAGGGGATGGACGACGAGGCGCACAGGATGGTGGAATCGTGATCCAGCGCTTCTTTGGTGAAGTAGTCCGACCGGCCGAGACCGACATCAGTCGCCCCCACGACAAACTCGGTGGGGCTGGCTAAAAATGCCTCATAATCAAAGGGATCCAGCTCATTGGGGACCGTTTTAAATAAAAAGTCCATGCCGAACAACGAACGCTCGCGCATGAGATTTGATAGGCTAATATAGCGCTTATCGAGAATGTGGCGGGTGTTAATACGGTAGTTACGACCTTTTTGCTGTGCGACGTAAGAAACGCCGTTGCAGGCACCCGCCGAAACGCCAATGACATAATCAAAGGCAATTCCGGCATTTAAAAAGCGGTCGAGCACGCCGATGGTGTACATGCCGCGCATACCGCCGCCCTCTAAAACC
>DATMYZ010000059.1:0-3900 GCA_035560675.1 Clostridia bacterium | reverse complement strand
ATATTATACCAGTATAGCACTTAATTGTAAATAGCAAATTTATCGACAAATAGTTGCCCAATAGCGCAAACGAAGCGCGTTTTTTAGCGTAAACGTATACGTTAAAACCTCTGGTAGTCAAAGCTTAAAAGCGACGCTTTGATCAGGCGGCATCAGCAGGCAGAATACGCTGCGGCAGATTTTCCTGCAAAAAACGGTGCATGTCGGTGATGACGTCAAAACGATAGGTGCCGTCGAGCACTGAAAGGATCGGCTTAGTGGGTATTTTTCTCCCTGGCGGAACATCTGTCGCGTTCAAAAAGGCCGGATCTAAAAAAACTTCGCTTCTCTCAGCGCATTCGGCGGCAAAGTTATTTTTCACGGTTTCAATGTCTTCGCTTCTTTCGATGGCGGTTACATCAAAAACTGTAATATTCTTGTCGCGATATACCAAATGTTTTGCCATTTGCCGAAAAGGGACAGGCCCGTTGGCGGTCTCAAACGTTGGCTTCATTCCGTGGATATCGGCCGTATTAAAAGCCTGAAGCCACATAAGCGGCACCAGCTCTGCTGTATCAAGATACGGCAATGGCGCAGAAACAACGTTATAGCTGCCCGCCAAATTCTTGGCGTAGCGGCGCTTTTGGTCACCCTCTTGCGCATAGAGCGAGATAGGATATTCCCCATTCGCCGGGCAGGGATCGTCAAACTTCATATCTTCCAAAGAAGAAATGCTGTAACCCGCTGATTCCAGTGAGGTGCCGGTCAAAGCGGCGGAGGGCTTAGCCAAAAAGTTGCCGGCAAACAGAATAACCAGCGCCAGCAGCGCCCAATACAACGGCTTTTTACCTGGGGATATAAGCATGATGCCACCTCCAATGCTGTCAGTGAGCGTATTGGCAGTTATTAGCCAGCGTTCGCGCGCGGTCAGCGTCCTGCCGGATTGCGGTTTTGAGCGCGTCAAGCGATTCAAACTTCTGCTCCGGCCGCAAAAACGAGAGGAATTGGGTTTCCACCGGTTTGTTATACAGGTCGCCCGACCAGTCAAGAATATAGCTCTCGGCCCCCACGCCGTCAGAACCAACTGTCGGCTTAATGCCCACATTGGTAACGGCCGTGTGCGCCACCCCGTCGATGAGTACCTGCGTGGCATAAACGCCGAACCGAAGCTGCGCATATTCCTCGCCGATGGGTTGGTTCGCAGTGGGGAAACCCAGCTCACGTCCAAGCCCCCGACCGTGTGCCACCGAAAAATCAATGGCGAACGGACGGCCTAACAAGCGGTTTGCCGTCATAATATCGCCAGCAGCCAGCGCCTCGCGAATGCGGGTGGAGCTGACCGGAAGGCCATGATCCAACACGGCCCCAATCTGTTCCACCGCCACGCCGTAGGGCGTCAGCAGGTCGGCAAGCTCCTTAGCACCGGCGCTGGCCCCCTTGCCAAAGTGGTAATCATAGCCGCAGCAAACAACCTTGGCGTTTAAGCCGCGCATAAGCACATCCAGCGCAAATTGCTCGGGAGAAAGCCCCTTAAACTGCGAAAAATCAGGCGTCAAAAGCCAATCTGCCCCCAACGCCTCGACCGATTTAGCCTTGAGCGAGGGGGTTTGTAGCAGCCGCGCGCCTTTTTTCTTTTCGGGGCTGCCGCTTTTAATTGAAAAAGAAAATACGCAGGCGTCTAATCCTTGTGCCTTATAAGACAGCGCCGCTTCGATAACGGCGCGGTGTCCGCGGTGCACCCCGTCAAAAAAGCCCACGGCCACCGCGGTTGGATGTTGTGTTTCAATTTTGAGGTCCTGTGCAGTATTCATCTTTATAGTACCCTTTATATTTTGTCTCGTCAGGGGCAGTCTTAAACGTCTTCGACCTTGTGTAATACGGCTAAAAGGACAATTGCTGTGCTATACAGCTGATTAACCTGCAAACCATCCTGCCCTTGCGGCCTATTTTTCGCGCTGCCGCATTGTCCGCCTTGCGGTACGAAAAATATTCTCGCAAATATCAGGACGTTTTTCAAATTATTCAACTTTAAAACACTCGGAATACGTATGGTATTCCTGCGGTCTTTTGGCTAATGCTTGTCGTTTTGACTTTTAAGAAAAGCCCTAGAAGCGTTTTAAACGCATTCCGTCCGCGTCGGGGGCAACGGTGCCAAGGCCAAGAAAGGTTCCGTCCTGCCACACCGCATAGCTGCCCGGCTCTGGGTGCCCCAGCTTTTCAAGGCTGAGCGGCACACCGTTAAGCAGCATTTTGCCCTGCCATTCACCCACCTGAAAGCGGGGCAGCGTCGCAAAAGCGGCGGAAACGGGCCGCAGCCGATCCAGCAGCAGTCCTTCGTTGGTTAAATGCTGCGCTTCTTCCATAGTGATACAGTCCGCCGCCGAAAACCCGCTAGAGGCGGTGCGCCGCAACGCAAAAAGCGCCGCGCCACAGCCGAGCGCCTGGCCGATATCGTGGAACAGCGTGCGCACATAGCTGCCCTTTGAGCAGGTGACTGAAAAATCCGCCCGGCGGTTGGTCGCATCAAACGCGATCAGCTCCAGCGTGCGGATGGTAATTGACCTGCTGGGGCGCTCAATTTCCTTGCCTTGCCGAGCAAGGTCGTAAAGGCGCTTGCCGTTGACCTGCACGGCGGAATACATGGGGGGAATCTGAATAATAGGACCCGAAAAGGCGGGCAAAACCGCCTTGATCATCTCTTGATCAACGGCGAGGTCGCTTCTTGAAAGCACCTCGCCGGTTATGTCCTGTGTGTCCGTACTAATGCCGAACTGTACGGTGGCAAAGTAGGTTTTTTCTTCGCAGGGCATCACGTCGCAAAGGCGGGTGGCCGAGCCGAACAGACAGGGGAGAACCCCTGTCGCCATGGGGTCAAGCGTTCCGGCGTGGCCAATTTTGCGCTGGCGGCTCATGCCGCGAAGCTTTGCGATGACGTCAAACGACGTAAAGCCCTGGGGTTTATCTAATAGCAAAATGCCGTCAGCCATGTGTTGTTCTCCCAGGATAAATGCTTTGCGTAAAAAAGAGGCGTTTTAAATCAGCAGCGCCTTTTCGCAGGCGGCTACCAGCGTGGCTTCTGTGTCAGCAAGGCTGTCCCACAGACGGCAGCCTGCGGCGCGGATATGTCCGCCGCCCTCAAACTGCTGGCATATCTGCGAGACATTCGCCTTGTCGGTCGAGCGCATCGAAACACGCACCGAGCCGTCCTCACGCTCCTTTAGGGTAATGCCGATATCGACACCGTCAATCGCCAGTGGCTTTGAGGCAATGCCTTCAAGTTCCGATTCGTCGGCATCTGCTTTTTCCAGCATAGCCAGCGTGATGACGATGACGGCGATCCGCCCGCCCGCATAATAGCGCACGGACGAAAGTGCGTCCGATTCCACCTGCACCTGCCCGCGCGATTTTGACTCAAACAGCGCGACGCGGATGCGGTTAAAGTCCGCGCCCTTATCCATCAGGTCTGCCGCGATACGCAGTGTCTTTGGCGTGGTGTTTGAGTAGCGGAAGCCGCCTGTGTCGGAGGACATAGCCACAAAAAGCGCAGTGGCGGTGTAGGGGGTTATTTCAATACCCATTTCGCAGAGAATTTCGTAAATTGCCTCGCCGGTGGCGGCGTAATTCACCAAAAAAGTTTCTTTTGCATAAAGCGGGTTGGTGGGGTGGTGGTCGATGCAAAGGTCGACCTCGGGCCGGCTCTCGGGCGGGTCGCCAATCATTGAGGGGGCTGCAACATCCACCGCCACCGTGAACTTCGGCGCAAAGGCGGGCGTTTCGCGCGCCAAAAACAGTAGATTTGCTGGAAAGGGGCTTCGGCATTCGACGTAAACGCGCTTACCTAAACCAGTTAAAGCGTCATAAAGTGCCATGGCGCTGCCATAGGTGTCACCGTCGGGGTCTCGGTGGCACAGAATACGGATA
>DATMYZ010000058.1:0-4178 GCA_035560675.1 Clostridia bacterium | reverse complement strand
AGATTGCCGGTTTTTTTATTTTCTATAATAGATTTTATAAGGTGGTGGCAACATGCTTACTGGTAAAATTCACTCAGTTGAAACGATGGGACTGGTGGACGGGCCCGGCATACGCACCGTGCTGTTTTTTCAGGGCTGTCGTCTACGGTGCAAATATTGCCACAACCCCGATACCTGGCAGACCGATGCTGGCAAAGACATGGATGTCGTCCAGCTTATCAAGTTGCTTAACCGCTATCGTCCCTATTACGGTGAGACCGGCGGCGTTACCTGCTCGGGCGGCGAACCACTGTTACAGGCAGAATTTTTAACGGCCCTCTTTCGCGCCTGCAAAGCTGAAAATATTTCCACCTGCCTGGATACCGCCGGCTATGGTAACGGCGATTACAGGGCGCTTTTAGAAAATACCAATCTCGTCATTTTTGACGTTAAACATTTTGAATCGGGAAATTACGCCGCGCTAACCGGCGGAGATATCGCTATTCCCAGCGCATTTTTAAAGGCAGTTGCCAAAAGCGGCACTCGGCTATGGATTCGCCATGTCATCGTGCCAGGGGTAACCGATTCACCGGCACATATCAGCCGACTTGCAAAATATCTAGCTGATATTCCGAACATCGAAAAGGTCGAGCTGCTGCCCTATCACACCCTTGGCGTTTACAAATATGCGCAAATGGGATTGCGATGTCCCCTACAGGATACTGTCCCGATGGACAGGGACGCCACCCAAAAGCTTCAACGGATGCTATCGGACATGATCTGCACCAAGAAAGGAATGAAATATGATGTTAACCACTGCATGGCGGGGCTTTAATGCCGGCCTTTGGACCGAAGAAATTGACGTGCGCAACTTTATTCAGAAGAATTATGCGCTTTACGAGGGCGACGACTCATTTTTAGTCGGCCCTACCGACAAGACCCGGACCGTTTGGGAGAAATGCCACAAGCTGATTGTGGCGGAGATAAAAAAAGGCATTCTGGATGTCGAGACTAAAACCATCTCTGGTATAGACAGCTTTGCGCCTGGCTACATTGACAAAGACAACGAGGTGATTGTCGGCCTGCAGACCGACGCTCCCTTAAAACGGATTGTCAACCTCTACGGTGGCTTAAAAATGGCGACCAGCGCGCTGGCACAGTACGGCTATCAGCTAGACCCTGCGGTTGAAAAGGACTTTCACGCCTACCGAAAGACCCATAACGAAGGCGTTTTCGACGCCTATCCCCAGCGGACAAAAGTTGCACGGCATGTTGGCCTGCTCACCGGCCTGCCCGACGCCTACGGCCGCGGCCGCGTTATCGGCGATTATCGGCGGGTGCCGCTTTACGGCGTCGATTATCTCATCGAGCAGCGTAAAAAAGACCTCGCCGCCTTCGACGGCCCGATGTCCGACGAGCGCATCCGTACCCGAGAAGAAATTCAGATGCAGATACGCGCTCTGGGCGCAATGAAGTCGATGGCTGCCAAATATGGCGTCGATATCAGCAATCCGGCGCAGAATGCGCAGGAGGCCGTCCAGCTTTTATACATGGCCTATCTGGCAGGTGTCAAAGAAAACAACGGTGCTGCGACCTCGCTGGGCCGCACCTCCACCTTTTTGGACATCTATATCGAAAGAGATTTAAAAAACGGTATCCTCACTGAGCGACAGGCTCAGGAACTGATTGATCAGTTCATCATCAAGCTGCGTCTGGTGCGCCATTTGAGAACGCCGGAATATAACGAGCTGTTTGGCGGCGACCCCACCTGGATCACCGAAGCCATTGGAGGCGTCGGAATTAACGGCAGACCGCTAGTTACAAAAACCTCTCTGCGCTACCTGCACACCCTGACTAATCTGGGCACCGCACCCGAGCCGAATATGACCGTACTCTGGAGTCGTGATTTGCCCGCTGCTTTCAAGGCCTACTGCGCTAAAATGAGCATTGAGACCGACTCTATCCAGTATGAGAATGACGACATTATGCGCCCGATCTATGGCGACGACTACGCGATTTCGTGCTGCGTTTCAGCCATGCGGGTAGGCAAGCAGATGCAGTTCTTCGGCGCACGGGCAAATATTGCAAAGTCGCTGCTCATGGCAATCAACGGCGGCGTTGATGAACTGCAAAAGGCGCCGGTTATTCCGGGCATTTCGCCGCTGAATCAAGGTGTTCTCGATTATAACGAGGTACTCTCCCGCTATAAAAGTGTGCTGGATTATGTCGCCGAGCTCTATGTGGACACCATCAATATTATCCATTATATGCACGACAAATACGCCTACGAGGCCAGCCAGATGGCACTGCACGACGTCACCGTCGAACGGCTAACTGCCTTTGGCATCGCGGGCATCTCGGTAGCGGCTGATTCTCTTTCGGCTATTCGCTATGCCAAAGTGACGCCCATTCGGGATGAGCAGGGCATCGCGGTGGATTTTAAGGTCGAGGGTGACTTTCCCAAATACGGAAACGACGATGACCGCGCCGATGACATCGCCGTGCAGATTGTGACCTATTTTTCAAATGCCCTCAAAAAGCATTCCATTTACCGCAACGGCCAACATACACTGTCTGCGCTGACCATCACCAGCAACGTCATGTACGGCAAAAAGACCGGCTGTACCCCCGATGGTCGCAAATTTGGCGAGCCGCTCGCTCCCGGAGCCAACCCTATGCATGGCCGCGACGAAAACGGTGCGCTAGCATCTTTAAACTCAGTGGCGAAAATTCCGTACCGCGATATTTGCCAGGACGGCGTTTCTAATACTTTTTCTATTGTGCCTGACGCACTAGGCAAGGACAGCATACAGCGCACAGAAAATTTGATGCGTATTTTGGACGGCTATTTTGCGCAGGGTGCCCATCATCTGAACGTCAACGTGATGAACCGCGATGTTCTGATCGACGCGATGGCGCATCCGGAAAAATACCCCACCCTGACAATTCGCGTCTCAGGCTACGCCGTCAACTTCAACCGCCTGACCCGCGAACAGCAGCAGGAAGTCATTATGAGAACCTTCCACGAGGCAGTTTAACAGGTCCGCTCTAGTATCAGATGGCGGCGTTATTTCGTATATTTTCTTATTTAAGCCCCCATAGTCAAAGCCCCGGCCACTGCTTTTTTGCTGGTCGGGGCTTTGACATAAAAATGCGCGCACACCTTTTAACAAAGCAAATCTTTTTGCTACTCAGATTGTATGCGCTGTGTAATGACTAGCAGTAGTGCTTAACCCCCAACCTTTTTCAGCTGCTTATTAGGGTTCAGCCGTATCTCCAGGCAGACATCACCCGCCGAGGTAGAAAGGCAGCATTTAGTGTGCATGGCATATTCCGTGCTATCATCCGCCTTTTTAAGCTGAGGTGGGCGGATGTCACAGATCAAATCATCTCCGGCCATCATAGTTAGCACATTGCCGCTGATGATGTTTGAAATTTCTGATATGGCGGATATGACAAAGTCATCCACCTGCTCCATCTCCATGCCGCTCATGATATTCACAATTTTCAGGGAAGTTTCGTTCGGAAAGCGGTAAACCACCTCACCGACCAGATCGCCGACAATCTCAATCGATATATCCAATTCTTCGTCGCATATAAAGGCTTCAACCGGGCAGTCTTTGATGTCCGCAAGATCAAGCATCAACTCAAAGACATTGCAGGTTGCCTGCAAAAACGGAACATAGAATTTAGAGGGCATCTCCGGACACCCCCATCTCAATCGCATAATCTGCAATGCGTTGATCTTCAGCCGCAACATGGTTGATAAGCCAAGCCAGTAGCTTACCCGCGAACTGCTGCATCAGCTGCTCGTTATAGCCACTGCGCTCATATTCACTTGTAACCTCCAGCACGTAACCGACCATATCATCGTGTATTTTTTTGTGAGCATGATAACCAGGGTAGCTGATGCGCAGTTGATAGGCCTCCTCATCACGAAAATGCTCGACCACATAGGCCTTCATAAATTCCAGCGTTTCGTTGACGAGCATTACTCTTTCTTCCCACGCGGCAGGTGAACGCAGTGTTTGAACAAAAGCTTCAACACGCCGGAACAGTTCTTGGTGCTGCGCATCCACAACAGGGACACCCAGCGCATATTTATCTTTCCAAAGCATACTATCCTGTCCTTTCCAAAGTTATATTATGGGTTCTATTCTATCAACATTGTGACAGACTGTAAATTCTTGTACCATAAT
>DATMYZ010000057.1:0-2920 GCA_035560675.1 Clostridia bacterium | reverse complement strand
GATAAGGGTTCTTGAAGCCGCCTATACCGTTGCGTCTCCCGAAAGCGAAGAGTATGTCCATGCACTGGCGGCTGAGCTGGATGCCCAGGCACGTGCACTGATGGACGTTGACGCAAAGCTTTCGCCCAATGCCGCATTAATTCTTTGCGCGATGGGTTACGCCGATTCTTTTCACAAGAGCGAGCGGTCGGCTGACCACATGCGTTCGCAGTTGACCGGCTATCTGGAGGATGCCTCTAAGGCCCGCAGCGAGCTGGAGGAGGCCAAGCGCGAGATTGAAAAACTACGCCGACAGGTTTCTGCTGCCGGAAAGTAGATTTTTTAATCGGGGCGCAATAATCAGGAGGATTTTATGACACTGCAAATAAAGCGGGTTTGCACCCAAGCGGTGCTGCCTGAGCGGGCGACCAAAGGTTCGGCAGGGCTGGATCTCAGGGCCTGCACAAACGATGAGACCTGCATCATGCCCGGAGAAACCACTGTTTTGCCAACGGGGCTGGCTATTGCGCTTCCGGACGGGAGCGTGGGGCTGGTTTTTGGCCGTAGCGGGTTGGGTATTCGCCACGGTATTGTGCCGGCCAACGCGGTTGGCGTCATTGATGCCGACTACCGAGGCGAAATTCTGGTGGGGCTGACAAACCACTCGGCAGAGCCGTACATCATAGTTCCTGGTGACCGTATTGCACAGCTGGTCATCGTACCGGTGTTGACGCCGCCGATTGAAGAAGTTAACGATCTTCCAGAAACCGCGCGCGGAGAAGGCGGCTTTGGCTCTACCGGGAAGGAATGACAGTAACGTGAAGCTTAAACGCAATTTGGTGTTCTTGTTTTTTCTGTTGGCTGGCATCATCGTGGGGGCGCTGTTGGCGTCTCTTGGGCAGCAGACCGCTTTTTTGAACTGGTTAGCTTATGGCAAAACGGTGGGGATTTCGGTTTCTGACCCATTGATTCTTGATTTATCTATGTTGCGTATGGCGTTTGGGCTGGAAATCGGCGTGAATGTGGCACAGATTATTACGATAACCATTTCATTGCTTATTTATAAAAGCGTTTCGCAAAAACTGTGACGCAAAGGAGCTCAAAACCTATGGCATTAATTCTGGCTTCAGCATCTCCACGGCGCGTCGCGTTGTTAAAGCTCATCACCGAGAATTTTACGGTGGTCAACTCGCAGGCGGATGAAACGCTTTTGCCGGGTATTCTGCCATGCCGAGCGGTCAAGCTGCTAGCGCAGCGAAAAGCTGAGGCGGCGGCGATGAAGCACCCCGGTGATATCATTATCGGAGCTGACACTATCGTTGCGCTGGGGGATGACATTTTCGGCAAACCGCGCGACCGGCAGGAAGCCGCCGACATGCTGGAGGCACTTTCTGGCAGGACGCATGAGGTTTACACTGGCGTGTGCATTTGGCAGACGAGTATGACCGACTGTTTTGCGCAGGCGGCTAAGGTTACTTTTGCCGCAATGGACAAGCAAGAGATTGAGGACTATGTGGACAGTGGCGAACCGGACGACAAGGCGGGAGCCTATGGCATACAGGGGTTAGGCGCGCGGTTTATTGCGCGTATCGAGGGGGACTATTACACGGTGATGGGGCTCCCGGTTCAGGCGTTATATCAGGCGCTGCGGCAAAAAGGTTTGCTGACGTCTCTATAAATAAAAAACTTAGGGCTGAATTAAACGTCTTTAGATTATTAGTCTAGGAGGAAAAAACATGTTTTCTTTTTCCAAGGATATCGGCATTGACCTTGGCACCGCCAACACCCTTGTGTTTATGAAGGGCAAAGGGATTATTTTACGCGAGCCCTCTGTTGTGGCGGTGGACACCCGCAAGGACGAGGTGCTTTACGTCGGTCAGGAAGCCAAAGAGGTTATAGGCAGAACGCCGGGCTCCATCGTTGCGATGCGCCCGTTAAAAGACGGTGTTATCGCCGATTTTGATATTACGGCTAACATGCTCCAACGTTTTATCAAAAAGGTTTGCGGGAATTCTTTCTTTGCTCGCCCGAATATTATAATTTGTATTCCCTCGGGTGTGACCGAAGTTGAGCGCCGCGCTGTGCGTGAGGCTGCTGTAGCTGCGGGGGGAAGACGTGTTTCGATTATAGAAGAACCTATGGCGGCCGCTATTGGCGCTGGGCTGCCTGTTGCAGAGGCAACCGGCAGCATGGTGGTTGACATTGGTGGCGGTACAAGCGAGGTCGCTGTAATTTCGCTGGGCGGCATTGTGACGGCGCGGTCGGTGCGCGTGGGCGGAGACGCTTTTGACTTTGCGATCATACAGTATATCAAGCGCAAGCACAACTTGCTGATCGGTGAGCGTACCGCCGAACAGATTAAGATTGACATTGGCTCCGCTTTTCCATATGAGGAAGAACTCGTTATGGATATCAAGGGGCGCAACCTTGTCGACGGCCTGCCCAAAAATATTCAAATCACGCCTAAGGAGATCCGTGAGGCGCTGGCTGACTCGATTTCATCGGTGCTTGACGCAATTAAGACAACCCTTGAGCGCACGCCTCCCGAACTGGCGGCCGATATTATCGACCACGGCATTATGCTGACCGGTGGCGGTGCGATGCTGCGCGGTCTGGACAAGCTAATTTCTAAGGAAACCGGAATCAATGTGCTGATTGCCGAGAATCCGCTGGATTGCGTGGCTGTTGGCACTGGGCGGGTACTGGAGGATATTGATCGTCTGCGTGACGTGCTTTCTAACGGCGAAGACAAGCACTGATATCAAATGATCGCGCCCGCGCTTAAAATAGGATGATGCAAGCAGGGGCAGGGGTGTGGCTTGCAGCCTTGCTCCTGCCTGTTTTTATTGTCGCTTTAAGATGCTTATTGCCGATGCTTTCTTGACGCAACAGTTATGCGCCCTGTTTTAGCTTGTTTTGAAAGTTTTTGTAGGGTATTGGT
>DATMYZ010000056.1:0-5711 GCA_035560675.1 Clostridia bacterium | reverse complement strand
ATATATTACATATAGCTTTGGTGCCTGCAAAATTGCAGCCCTAATACGAAGGAGGTTCCTATGAAGATATCAGCAATTCAAATGAACATGCGACTTGGCGATCCTGACTATAATTTTGATCATGCCGTCGCGCTGGTTCGGCAGGCGGCGCAATTGAAGCCCGATATTATCACTATGCCTGAAACCTGGAACGTTGGATTCTTCCCCAAAGAAAATTTGGCATCGCTTTCCGATCAGAACGGCGCGCGCGTCAATAGCGTGTTTGGCCCTTTAGCCAGGGAACTGGGGGTCAACATTATCGCGGGTTCGGTCGCAAACCAGAGGGACGGCAAAATCTACAACACCTCTTTCATCTTTGACCGCAGTGGTACCCTTGTGGCAGACTATGATAAAACCCATCTGTTTACCCCGATGGGCGAAGATAATTATTTCGAAAATGGCAGTCGTGTGGTGCAGTTTGAGCTGGATGGTGTGCGCTGCGGCATTGTCATCTGTTATGATATTCGCTTTTTAGAGCTGGTGCGTACGCTGGCGCTAAAGAAAATCGACATACTTTTTGTGGTGGCGCAGTGGCCCGAAAAACGTATTTTTCATTGGAACACATTAAACCGTGCACGTGCCATCGAAAATCAGATGTTCGTCGTCTGCACAAATTCATGTGGTCAAGCTGGCGAGACCCGCTACGGCGGCAACTCCGCACTCATCGACCCCTGGGGCGAAACCATCGCAGCCGGAAGCGCCGACGAAGAGATTATTACCGGCGTACTGGATATGTCCATCGTTAAGGGAATCCGCGAGAGCATCAATGTCTTTCGTGACCGCAGACCCGCGCTCTACCATGTGAACTAGCGCTTTTAGCGCATAAACAAAGGAGAACCAACATGAACAATTGCATTTCTTTTACATTACATTCCCTTTCGGGAACGCGCGAGTTTAATATGCCCTACCAGAATCTTTTTGCCATCGGCTATGCGGGACGCAATATTGAAAAGACGCTTGAGCATATTCGCGAGCTGGAGGTCGAGTTAGGCGTCCCTGCACCAAAGAAGATTCCCACCATCTTTCAGTGCAGCAACCTGCTGCTTACCCAAGATAATAGTTTCCACGTTCTGGGTGAGCGCACCTGCGGTGAGGTGGAATATATCATAATCAGGTGTGATGGTGGAACTTATATCGGCGTCGGTTCAGACCACACTGATCGCGATCTTGAAAGCGCTAGTGTGCCCAAAGCCAAACAGGTCTGCCCCAAGCCGATTGGCGGCGAAATCTGGGACTATGAGGAGTTGAGGGACCACTGGGACGAGATTGAGATCTGCTCTTACCAGACGGTGAACGGCACTGAGGTTCTCTATCAGAAGGGTACGCTTGCCGATATTCTGCCGGTTGAAACCATCCTCAAGGAGCTTGAGGAGCGGGTGGGAGACATTGGAAACAGCATTATTTTTTCCGGTACGGTACCCGCTTTAAACGGGTTTAAGTTTGGCAGCAGCTTCCGCGGTGAAATGAAGGATCGCAAGCTGGGCCGTACGATAACATGTACATATCATGTTGCTGTAATTAGCGAGGAGGAACGTTAAAATGAAAAAGATTATCTGCACAGCACTGGCCCTTCTAACAGCATTGAGCCTAGCCGCCTGCGGCGGCGCAAAGCCCTCCGCCACACCCGCAGCCTCAGGGGATACGATTTCATCGGCAGCACCCTCGACCGCCGAAAAGGCGGTCGAAATCAAGATTGCCACTGTCGGCAACGAGAACCATCAGTCAACCATCGGTGCGCAGTTCTTTAAGGAAAAGGTCGAGGAACTCTCAAATGGACAGATCAACGTCACCGTTTACCCCAATGGCGCGTTGGGTGGTGAGCGTGAAGCCGCCGAGGGTGTCAAACTCGGCACGCTGCAAATGACCATTGTCACCACTGATGGTGCGCTGCCCGCCTGGGTACCTGAAACGCAGGTGCTTTCCATCCCCTATCTGTTCGCCAACAAGGAAGAAGCCTACAAAACCCTTGACGAACTGTTGCAGCCAGAGCTGGCTCCCAAATTTGAGGCACAGGGCTTTAAGCATCTGGGCTTTATGGAACTGGGCTTTCGCCATTTCACCAACAATAAAAAAGAGGTGAAAACTGCCGAGGATATGAAGGGTTTAAGCATTCGCGTGCAGGAAGCACCGATCTGGTTTGCACTTATTGAAAAATTGGGCGCTACCGCCACTCCTGTCGCTTTTAATGAGCTGTACACCGCGCTACAGCAGGGCATGGTGGACGGACAGGAAAACCCCATCACCTCCATTGCATCTTCGCGTTTTAACGAGGTGCAAAAATACATGACGCTCGACGGCCACACCTATGCGGCCGAAAGTGTGATCATCAACAAGGCGTATTACGACGGCCTGACCCCCGAGCTGCAAAAGTGCATTGATGCCGCAGCCACTTATGCTGTCGAAGAGCAGCGCAAAAAGGTCGACTCGCAGGAAACCGAGTATTTAACGCAGCTTAAGGACAGCGGCATGGTGGTCACTGAGCCGGATCTGGCGAGTTTCCGTGCGGCGACCGAAGGGCTTTACAAGCTTGACAGCGTCACCAAGCTGGTCGATCCCGCTCTTGTTGAAAAGATCATGGCATTTTTGAAATAGAATATTATTACATGGCCACACTGTTTAGCGCGGTGTGGTCATGTACAGTCACTGCTATGAAAGCGCCCGCCAATCGGCTTTTAAAACGCCAACACAAAAGCGGGTGATTTCTGCCCAATATCCCTGTACGATCGACCTATGTATTTGTCCCTATATAAGGAGGCTTTTTATGAAAATAATCAATAAGGTGGCGCAACGCACTTTGCAGTTGGTTATGGCAAGCAGCTCACTGGTACTGTTTGTCGTCACCTTTTTACAGGTTGTCTTCCGTTTTGTTTTTAAAGCCCCTCTGGCCTGGAGTCAGGATGTCATACGCCTTTGCTTTACCTACCTGGTTTTTTCAGGCGCGGCCTATTGCGTTCAGGAGCATGCACATTTGAATATTGACGTATTTATCACCCTGTTGCCTGACAAGGCGCGCAAGCTGCTTGAGCTGTTGATTCAGGCTGCTTTAATTGGATTTGCAGCCTTTCTTATTTGGTTTGGCTGCCAGTTTGCGCAATCCGGTGCCACCCAGATGGCCCCCTACCTGCCTGTTCCGATGTCTATATACTACATGAGCGTGCCGATTTCAGCCGTGTTCATGCTGTTTTATATGATACAGCAGTTCATCGAGCAAATTGTAGGCTTTAAGGAGCCCGTGATGAAGGGCGGTGAGCAGGCATGAGCATGATTTTACTGTTGTTTGCAACCTTTTTAATCGGCGTGCCCATCTGCTTTTCTCTGGGGTTTGTCTCGTTGGGCGGCGTGCTGGCCAGCGGTTTTCAACCGTTGATCGTCGTGCAGCGCATGTTCACCGGCGCTGACTCCATTGCGCTTATCGCTATCCCGCTGTTTATGTTGGCGGGTGAGCTGATGTTCCAAGGCGGCATGTCCAAACGGCTAGTCAACTTCGCCGATACGCTGCTCGGGCACTTCCCAAGCGGCCTGGCGATGGTCAGCATTTTAGCCTGCATGTTCTTTGCCGCCATCACTGGTTCGGCCATTGCAGCCACTGCGGCTATCGGTGGCATTATGATTCCACTGATGAAAGAAAAAGGGTATGAAAACACTTTTTCGGCACCGCTTTTAGCCTGTGGCGGTTCCATCGGTCCCATTATTCCACCGTCTATTCCTCTGCTCATTTACGGCGTGATGGCCAACGTTAGTGTAGGCAAGCTGTTTATAGGTGGGTTTATCCCGGGCATTCTTATGGGTATCGGCCTGATGATTTACAGCTATGTAGTCGGTAAAAAACGCAACTACACTGGGCGCGACACGCGCGCCAGCCTCAAGGAAATTCTCGCCTCCGCCAAGGATGCGGTGCTGGCGCTATTAATGCCGGTTATCATCATCGGGGGTATTATGAGCGGCAAATTTACCGCTACTGAATCGGGTGCCATTGCCGTTTTCTATGCTATGGTCGTCGGCGCTTTCGTCTACAAGGAGCTAAAACTAGAGCAGATGTTCTCTGTGCTGGTCAACTGTGCTAAAAGCACCGGTCAAGTATTGATTGTGGTGGCTTTCGCCTCTCTTTTCACTTGGATTATCACCGTCAACCAGATTCCACAGCAGATCAGCGCTTATTTGAGCGATTCGATTCATTCCAAGATCATGTTGCTGTTGGTTATCAACATCATTTTGCTCATTGCCGGTACCTTTATTGACACGACAAGCGCGCTGGTCATTTTCGCGCCGCTGTTTATTCCGCTGGTACAGAACTTTGGCGTCGATCTTATCCACTTTGGCCTTATTATGGCGGTCAACCTGACCATTGGTATGTGCACCCCGCCGCTTGGCGTTTGCCTGTTTGTCTCGGGTTCTATTGCCAAAATTTCACTCAAGCAGCAGATGCACGACCTTTTGCCGATGATTGCGGTGCTGATTGTCGTGCTGCTGATCGTAACTTATTTCCCACAAACCGTTTTATTCCTACCCAATCTAATTGGATAGTGAGTGATTGAAATTTTCATTCTGCAATGCTATACTAAAACTGTTGTATCTCCAACTTTTTCCTAAATTCATGCGGAAATCATACCGATTTTGGAGGATTTTATGGCTCAATTCCCGGATTCCACCTTTTTGGGTGACAATGAAACCATTTTAACCCCGACCTATAAAGAACAGGCTTACGACCTTCTAAAAGAGGCGATTTTATACCGCCGCTTGAAAATGGATGAGGTCTATTCTCAGGACGGGCTTTGTGCCGCGCTTAAAATCAGCCGGACGCCAGTTCGTGAAGCGCTTCTGGAGCTTCAAAAAGAGGGGTATATCACCTTTTTGCGTGGCCGAGGTATCAAAATTGTATCGCTCACGCACAAGGAGGCTGTCGATATCGTTGAGATGCGCGCCATCATTGAGCAGTCCGGAGCCGAACTGGCCGCACAGCGTGCTGGTGCCAAAGTTTTGGAGTGCATGCAGCAAAATATGTTGGAGATGCGTAGAACCACCCAGCCCCAGATAGATGCAGTGGCTCTTTATAAACTGGACCGGCAGTTCCATCGTTTTATTTTTGAAGGGGCGGGCAACAGTAAGCTGCTTGAAGCAGTTGAAAACCTGCGGGATCAGTTTTTGCGGGTGGAAACACTGGACGCTTTTTCAAGCCCTGAAAAAAGCCGCAATGTGGCCGACGAGCATGAGTCGATTTACAATGCGATTGTGGCGGGTGACGCCGTACTGGCTAAAGAGATGATGCGTGAGCATCTGCGTCGTACCTATGAACGAACGGTCAAAGCTGTTTTAGAATCACGTCTAGAATGACTTTTTGAAACAATTGATGGAACGGCGACCGCGTGCCGTCGTTTCTGATTGTGTTGTCAAATTGTCACCTGATTATTTTTATTTTCCATTTAGGAACGCGACCTATGGCTTATATAATCGTGTAATTCTGCAACTTTATAAACAAGCTGCCCACCTTAATTTGGTGGGCAGCTTGTTGGTTTATATCCGCCATCAGCAGGTAAGCACTCAAAAACCTCTATCTTTTGCAATTATGAACTAGGCGGTTAAGCGAACCGCTAAAGACGATGTCTTTGGATTTCGCGCACTTATGCTCATCCAAAAGCGTACAACTTTTGCTTGCTATGACGGCAAATTTACCG
>DATMYZ010000055.1:0-2744 GCA_035560675.1 Clostridia bacterium | reverse complement strand
TAATATATGGGAATAGTTGATATCTTGGTTAAATCAATGGCTCATTGTTCATGTTATCGCTTTGAATTTCGAAGCGATAAGAAGTCTCTGTGTGGTAGTGCTCATTGGGCTTTAAAATCGGACTGGGGAAATGAACGCACGCCATCGCATTTGGATAGACCTGTGTTTCAAGGCATATCGCGCCACGCCGGCCAAAGAAATTGCCATTTTTCCCTTTTCGGGGCGTGAGTGCATTTCCAGAGTAAACCTGCATCCCAGGGAGCATCGTCGAGGTTATCATACGGATTCCCGTCTCAGGACTATACAATATAGCAGCATTCTTAAATTCGGTCGTATTTGCCAACACAAAATTGTGGTCATATCCACCACCATAAAGAATTTGCGTATCGTCTGCATCAATATCGCGTCCAATTTGTTTTGGTTCTTTAAAATCCAAAGGGGTACGTGCCGTATCAAGCAGCCGCCCGGTTGGCAAACAATTTTCATCGTTCTCAGTGAATTGATCGGCGAACATTTGCAAATAATGCCCCAATACAGTACCTTTGCCATTCAAATTGAAATAGCTGTGATTAGTGAGGTTTATTATGGTATCAGCATCCGTGTCCGCGTCGTAGGTGATTTGCAGCTCATTGTCGTCCGTCAGCGCATAGGAGATATGTACCGTCAGATTACCCGGATAGTTTTCTTCGCCATCGGGCGATACGCGGGTGAACACCAGGGTGTCCCTTTTCACAACAGCATTCCAGATATATTTATCGAACCCCCGAATCCCGCCGTGCAGGTGGTTCACTCCGTCATTACGCGCGAGATGATACGTTCTTCCATTGAGCGTAAATTCACTTCTGCCGATGCGGTTAGCAACGCGCCCAATAGCCGCGCCGACAAATCCGCCGTTTTCTTCATATTCCTGTACGGTATCATACCCCAGCACAACATCTGTCAATCCCCCCTGAGAATTTGGTACACACAACGATTGCACAGTGCAACCGTAATCTAATAGGGTGACCGTTGCGCCCCGCCTGTTTTCCAGGCGGTAAGCGGTAACAGGTTCACCTTTTTTTGTATAGCCAAAAAGGAAATGCATCATTGTTTCTTCGCCCCCTTCTCATTTGCGTCTGTACTGTCCTTATCTTGATTTAGAACTACCCGTCTGTGCCTGAAGCTGCGCTACAATTTTTTTCTGGGCTGGCAGGCGAACGTATTTCGGATAGGCTCCTGTATACTGCGCGAATAGGATGGCGGCATCTTCTGGCGACAGTAGGGGAATGAACTTTTCTGTCAGTGCATGGACTGCCAGCAGCATCCAGTAAGCTAGCATATTATTTTGATGCGCCAGAGGCGCGTTGTACATAAATTGCAATAGTTTAAGAACTTTTTTAGAGGAGAGCGAGGAAGCTGTGAGTGATGCAAATGTTTGCTCAATTCGCTCTACAAAGTGGTCATGGCTGGAATCACATCCTGGCCCTTTGCCCATGCCTAAGAGGCCGTCGGCCGATTTGCGTTCGGCCGCCAGACTGGCTGTCACGGTCAGATAATCATCATAAATCTGCCGGATTTCTTTTAGCAGCGGTGTGTTCTCCATAACGGATTACAAAAAGGGATTCTCGGTGAGATACGGGCGTGTTCTAGGCTGATTATAGGCGATATCGTTGATACCAAGGTACTTGAATACCTCATAGAGTGCCTTGCCACAATGCGAAAATGCAACTGCGCCGTGGTGTGGATATTGCTTTTGTATAAGCACATGGCGGTAGAAGCGGCCCATTTCCGGTATGGCAAATACGCCGATGCCGCCGAAGCTGCGGGTCCTGACGGGCAACACCTCGCCCTGCGCGATATAGGCGCGTAGCGTCCCCTCGCTGTCACACTGCAAGCGGTAGAAAGTAATCGGCCCATCGGCTATATCACCCTCAAGCGTGCCGCGGGTGAAGTCGGGTTCGCTGCCTTCCGGCTCAAGACAGCGGTGCTGGATCAGCTGGAATTTCACGGCTCTGTCGGAGCACATTTTACAAGAAGGCGTGTTACCGCAGTGAAAGCCCATGAATGTATCGGTCAACTGATAATTGAACTTCTCGACTATGTCAGCTTCATACAAAGACATAGGCACGCTGTTGTTGATATCCAGGAGGGTAACGGTGTCGCCGGTGACGCATAGACCTATGTATTCTGACAGCGCACCGTAAATGTCCACTTCACATGCTACAGGAATACCACGCGACGCTAAACGGCTATTGACATAACACGGCACAAAGCCGAACTCTGATGGAAATGCGGGCCAGCATTTGTCTGCAAAGGCCACGTATTGCCGGCTTCCCTTATGGGTCTCGGCCCAATCGAGCAGTGTAAGTTCAAATTGCGCCATCCGTATGTTTAGGTCGGTGTAATATTTGCCTTCGCCCATTTCCGCTGCCATATCCGCGCAAACCTCTGGGATGCGTTTATCGTCCGCATGTGCCTTGAAGCTCACAAGCAGATCTAGCTCGGAATTTTCCTCAACTTCAACACCCAACTCATACAGGCCCTTAATCGGGGCATTACAGGCGAAGAAATCTTGCGGGCGTGGGCCAAAGGTGATGATCTTCAAATTTTTGATACCGATAACAGCGCGCGCTATCGGGATGAAATCGGCGATCATGTTGGTTATGTCCGCAGCCGTACCGACAGGATATTCAGGAATATAGCCCTTTAAGTGTCGCATTCCGAGATTGTACGAGCAATTGAGCATACCGCAGTAAGCGTCACCG
>DATMYZ010000054.1:0-5815 GCA_035560675.1 Clostridia bacterium | reverse complement strand
CTATAAAACCGCATGATAATAAGATTTTATGGACAAATGCCCTCAAGTACAAGCTCTGCGGTTTTGACAATTATTGAAGCTTTGGCGCGGTATACTCATGTGTACAAGGGGGCGAGAGCTTTGCCCACGGTTATCTATGTGGATGTTCTACTGGTTATTAATTTTATGGTCAACTTTATATTGCTGCGGATAACGGCGCTGTTCATCCGCCGACAGCCGGTGTTTTGGCGGCTGTGTCTGGCGGCTGTGCTTGGTGCTTTTGGCGCGCTGATTATTTTTGTGCCAGTGTATAACCGCGCAGTGCTGCTAGGATTTAAGCTTTTGCTGACTGTTGTGATGTCGGTTGCCGCCTTTGGGTGCAAAAGCGCCAAACGCCTTTTGTTATCGGTGTTTTGCCTTTTCACCGTCAGCCTGCTCACCTCGGGGCTGTTGCTGCTTGTGACAGTGACAATGCGTCCGCGCGGGGTGCTGGTTTCTAAAGGGGCGGTGTACTTTGATATAGGCGCGGCGGCGCTCATCGGATGTTGCATCGCGGCTTATTTCATTGCGGGTGGTCTGGTCGGACTGCTGGCGCGCGGTTCTCCGAAGGGGGCGCTGTGCGAAATAACCGTGCTGCATGCAGGGGCGGTGAGCGTCTTTCCCGCGCTAATTGACACCGGCAGTGCTTTGGTAGAACCGTTTTCGCACTGTCCGGTGATCGTTTGCGAAGAACGGGCGCTGGGCAGCGCCATGCCGCAGGTGCTTAAAAACTTTTCGCTGACCGAAACACCGGCGCAGGGGTTGCGTCTGGTGCCCTACAAAACGCTTAATTCCTCCGGGCTGCTGCCCGCCTTTATGCCCGATACCCTGCTGGTGCGCTTGCAGGGCGAAGATGCCAGAAAAGCCGGAGATTGCTATATTGCGGTGCTCAACCGACCGCTGGGTTCAGACGATTACCGTGCCGTCTGCAATCCGCAGATGATTAGTTATAAAGAACAGAAAGTGGGGGCGTAAACATCATGAAAAATTCGGCGGGGACACTCTGCTCGACGCTGCGGCTGCAGCTTTATCTGTTGCTGTTGCGCTTGGGTTTTACCGAAGCGGTGCATTACATACACGGACCTGAAACACTGCCCGCGCCGCTTTCACGCGAGGAGGAACGGGTCATCTTCATTCGCCTGGAGCAAAAGGATCACGAGGCGCGCCAGCAGCTTATTGTGCACAACCTGCGGTTGGTGGTCTATATCGCGCGCAAGTTTGAAAGCTCCGGCCTCGGGGTAGAAGATCTCATCTCAATCGGTACCATCGGGTTGATTAAAGCGGTGAATACCTTTTGCCCGAGCAGGGGAATCAAGCTGGCGACCTATGCCTCTCGCTGCATTGAAAATGAGATTCTTATGTATCTGCGCAAGTGTCAGCCCTTAAAAAACGAGGTTTCTATCGATGAGCCTCTGAATATCGACTGGGATGGCAATGAACTGCTGCTTTCCGACGTGCTGGGTACCGAGGCCGATTCCATTAATCGTCCCATCGAGCAGGACGCCGAAAAAAGCATGCTGGCCGATGCCATCAACAAGCTTTGCGAGCGCGAGCGGCTGATTATGCAGCTGCGCTTCGGCTTTCTGGATGGCAAGGAGCGTACCCAAAAGCAGGTGGCCGACATGATCGGCATCAGCCAGTCGTATATTTCTCGGCTGGAAAAGCGTATTATCAAACGGCTGCGGCGCGATCTTGACAAGGTGATGTAAACGGGGCTAACAATCAGTTCGTCAGTAAAACGGTCAATCCGTCGGGGTATTATATAACCCCAACAGGCAGCACCGTCCTCAAACCCGAGGGCGGTGCTGCTGCCGATACTGGCATTTTCGCCGTGACAATTGACAACCGAAGCGGAGAAGCGTATAGTATTTGGCGGAGGTTAGTTTAAACTAACCAGAGGCGGAATAAATGCATTGCAGGAGGGTTTGATATGTCGGTAAAACTGAACGGCGTTATGGAAACGCTGTTGATCACGCTTTATGCCAGAGCCAAAGACGCAGGGAGCAGCGCCCCAGTCATCAACGACAAAAAGGCCGCAGAAATAGTTGCAAAAATAGAATACGATTTTTCTAAGTTTGACAGCGGTGTCATGTCCTACTATGGTATTCTTGCGCGGGCTAAAATGATGGATGTGGAAGCCAGAAAGTTCATCGGCCAACACCCCGACTGCGTCGTCGTTTCAGTGGGCTGCGGGCTGGATACCCGCTTTTCTCGTGTGGATAACGGCAGCATCCAATGGTATAATCTTGATTTTCCAGAGGTTATTGAGCACCGCAAGCTGTTTTTTGAAGAAATCCCCCGCGTGCATGATATTGCAAAATCTGCACTCAACCCAACTTGGACCCGCTCAGTAAAAACCGATGGCAGGCCACTGCTGATTATTTCAGAAGGAATGCTGATGTATTTGCAGGAGGACGAGATCAGAATCTTCCTTAATATACTGACCGACGGTTTTGACAGCTTTGAAGCACAGTTTGACCTGTTGTACAAGGGGCTTGTGAACAAGGCGGGTATGCATGATACTCTTAAAAAGACCAGTGTACAGTTTAACTGGGGTGTAAAGGACGGCAGCGAGGTCGTTAAGCTTTGCCCGGCCATGAAACAGACTGGGCTTATCAATTTTACCGACCAGTTAAAATATCTGCTGCCGGGCGTTAAAAAGCTTTTAACGCCTGTTATGTACATCACCAATAACCGGTTGGGCATCTATACCTATCAAAAAGGCGTATGACCACCCTATTAAAAAAGGCCGCTCTTAATTTGAGAGCAGCCCCAGTCTGTCGATAAAAGCATAGTGCTTCGGCCATTTGCACAAAGTAATGCCGCTTAAAGCGGCATCGGGAAAACCCCTTGCGGGGGTTCTCCCACGCAAAAATAGTCCGTCGGACTGTTTTTGCGCCCTCTCCTGCGCTTTTAAACGATAAGAATACGCGCGGGACGCTGTCCCGCCCCCTGCAAGCCTTTGATAAAGCTTGACCAAAACTTAAATTTGTACAACTTTTTCTGTCATATAGGTTTTTTGGACATTCCGAGGCCGCTCTCAAATTGAGGGCGGCCTCGGTTTATAATGCGTTGTTATGCTCCAGTGTCAGCAGCGCCGCCTTCATATCCAGACCGCCCGCGTAGCCGGTCAAGCTGCCCGAAGCACCCACCACCCGGTGGCAGGGCACGACAATCATCATCGGGTTGCGGTGGTTAGCCATGCCGACGGCGCGGCAGGCGTTCGGGCTGCCGACAGCCTGCGCAATCTGCTTATAGCTGCGGGTTTCGCCGTAGGGGATATCGCACAGCGCCTGCCAGACCTTCTTTTGAAACCGCGTGCCAGAAAGCGTATAGACAAAATCAAAGCCTTGCCGCCGGCCGGCGAGGTAATCGGCGAGCTGCGCAAAAGCCCTGTCGGTCAGCAGCGTGGGCTTATGATTGTCACCAGCCTGCGACACCCGGTGGAGCGAAACAATGGCGTCACCTGCATAGCCGATTTTCATCAGTCCAAATTCAAACGGATAATAAGCGTATTGGGTCATTTTTGGCGTTCCTTTCTATAAGCGGCGGGTGACAGGCCAGTTCGCCCTTTAAAAAAGCGATAAAACGATGACAATCCACCAAAGCCTGAAGCGTAGGCAATGTCGACAATGGGGTCATCGGTGGTCGACAGCAGCTGTTCAGCTTTTGAGAGGCGTAATCCTGCCACATAATCCGCGGGCGTCACGCCGTAGACAGCCTGAAAAATTTCAGACAGCCGGTGACGCGACAGGCCGAGCTGCCGCGGCGGAAAGGCACACGCTTTGCCGTCGGCAAACGACGCTTCAAGTAGATGTTTGGCTGCCTCTGCCGTTTCGCGTATGGGCTGATAGTCGGCAAGGTCACTGCGGCACCGCTTGCAAGGGCGAAAGCCGGCGGCGCGCGCCTGCGCAGCCGAACTAAAAAAGCGGACATTTTCGCGCTTTGGCATCTTAGATTTGCAGGAGGGGCGGCAAAAGATGCCGGTGGATTCGACCGCGTAGAAAAACAGGCCATCAAAAGCGGCGTCATTTTCACAAACGGCCTTCCACATCTCGTCCGGCGTCATGTCTGTTCCTCCTTTTGTGAAACGGGCGTTAGCTCGCTTTGATTATCGAAAGATATGTATTTGACAAAACTAAAGAAGGGCCAGAACTGTCGAAGGCAGTTCCTTTGGCGAGGCGTTTCCTCAGGGGGTGCCAAGAGTAAAAAATCACCGTCACTGCCGCTATTATAGCATAAGTGTCCGGTGATTTTCTTCTCAGTTTAAGATATTCAATTTTTCAGCCGTTACTCGCCGTCTGGACGCTCTGTCGCACGCAATTACGGCGCTAACGTTTTAAACACCAGCACGCCGAGCAGTACCCCATAAAGAAGCGATGCGACCGCCAGCCCCACGAATGTTCCGCGACCGACGGGGCCATTGAATTCCTCGCGCAGGCGATAAAACAATAGCGCAAACAAAACGCACAGCAGCACACCGAACATTAGCACAAAGAGCATCGGCGCACCCGCTTTCTTAAAAAATTAAGCCTGCTTCACGGCAAACGGTGCAGATCGCCGTGCCCTGCCGGCGGCGTACACAGTCAAATTTCGGTCACGTTAAAGCCGCCGTTAGCCAACGCCTGCCTAATCTGTTCAACATGCGCGTGGTCGCGCGTTTCAATCGCGATATCCAAAAAGCAGTCAGTGATGTTTTTGTTATTGCTGGTGCGGTTATGGTCCACGCTGGTGACATTCGCGCCACATTCAGCCAAAATGGCGGAAACGGCAACAAGCTGTCCGGGCGTGTCCGAAAGCTCGATATGTAGCTTGGCGGTACGTCCTGCCATAAGCAGACCACGATTGATCACCCGGGAGAGAATCGTCACATCAATATTGCCGCCCGAAACAAGGCAGACCACATTTTTGCCCTCCAGCGGCAGTTTGTTCGCCAACACCGCCGCTACCGGCACGGCACCTGCGCCCTCGGCGATCATCTTCTGCTTTTCGATCAAAGACAAAATGGCGGCGCAGATCTCGTCATCTGTGACGGTAACGATTTTATCCACATATTTAGAACAGATATCATAGGTCAACGCGCCCGGCATTTTTACGGCGATGCCGTCGGCCATGGTGGCCACCGAGGGCAGGGCCTTTCGCTCGTGGTGCTCGACCGCGTTAAACATAGACGGTGCCCCCGCAGCCTGCACGCCGTAAATCTTAACATTGGGGTTTAGAGATTTCACCGCAAAGGCGATGCCCGAAATCAGCCCGCCGCCGCCAATCGGCACGACTATCGCGTCCACCTCTGGAAGCTGATCCAAAATCTCCAACCCGATGGTTCCCTGCCCGGCAATCACACTTTCGTCGTCAAAAGGGTGGATAAAGGTGGCGCCGGTCTGTTGCTGTAACTCGGTGGCCCGGGCCGCTGCGTCGTCGTAGACACCCTTGACCAGCTCGACGTTCGCGCCATAGCTGCGGGTGGCCTCCACCTTCGAGATGGGGGCAGAGCTTGGAATACAGATGGTAGCGGGAATGCCCACCCGTGCAGCGGATAGCGCGACACCCTGCGCGTGGTTACCCGCCGAACAGGCAATAACGCCGTTCGCGCGTTCCTCTTTTGAAAGCTGCGAAATTTTATAGAAAGCCCCTCTGACTTTAAAGGAGCCGGTTACCTGCAAATTTTCGGTTTTCAAAAATACTTTGCATTCCGTAGATAATTTAGGCGCGTGAATCAGGTCGGTTTTTCGCACGACGTTTTTCATCGTGAAGGCAGCGTGGTAGATGTTGTCAAGCGTAAGCACAACGACCATCC
>DATMYZ010000053.1:0-6605 GCA_035560675.1 Clostridia bacterium | reverse complement strand
TTTTGCACAGAACCAGCAAAAACGGACATTGCAGAAAATCCCCCATTCGTAGGATAATAAAACCTACGAATGGGGGATTTGTCATGCCAAAGAGAAGGTATACAAGAGTGCAGGAGCTTTTGCCTAAAATTAAAGAAATGATATCAGCAGGTTGGACACACAGAGAAATCGAGGCACATTTTCAATTGGAGGGAGATCAACGCGTACATAATCTGCTGAAACGAGAACGGCGAAAGGAAAGAAAAGCGGAAGCTGGAATTATGCCTCGCCTCCGTGGTCGTCCAAGGAAGGATAATGCCATAACAGAAAAGGGAAAAGAATATGAAATTAAACGGTTGAAGATGGAAAATGAATTATTACGGGATTTTCTTCACGCCGTTGGAAGGAAGTGAAGCCGTCTGTCAAATACGAGCTAATCTGTTGCCGTAGGGATAAGTATCCAGTAGCGGTGATGTGCAAATTTTTAGGGGTATCCCGCAGTGGCTACTATGAGTATGTAAATCGGAGGAGCAAACCACAGAAGGATGCTGCTCTACAGAGCTGCAACTCCATAGCGACCAAGGGTCTCAATATACTTCGCACGGATATTTTAACCTAACAAAAGAATATGGCATTACGCCATCAATGTCAAGACGCGGAAATTGTTATGACAATGCACTGGCTGAGAATTTTTTTTCCATTCTCAAGACAGAGTGCATTTACCGCCATAAACTCAGAATGTTCGATGAAGCCAGACAACTCATTGATGAATACATTGATTTTTATAACAATGAGCGCATCCAGACAAAAACGAGCCTGACACCGCTCGAAAAACGGCGTCAGGCTGCCTGATTTTATGATATTCTACGCTAGGGGTTTCTATTTGCTGTCCATGGACGCTGGGTCGGTGCATTTCGCTGGAGGGCTATTTTAAACAATGTGATAAGTTGTGCTACAAAAGCTTAGTACGCAGATGAGAGAGTGGAGACAAAACACGGCCATCGGCGGGCTTGCTAGAGAAGGGCTCACCGCTCTTCACGGAAGTAGTTCACTCCTAAGCCGGACGGGATATGCGCGCCGTTGCTCTTGCGTACCGAACTGATGATTAGCACCAGCGCGGTGATCAGAAACGGTAGCATATCATAAAATGCGTTCGGAAAAGGAAACAAACTTTTGGCTGCATAATATTTTAGCACGCGCAGCGCGCCGAACACAAACGAGCCACCCAGCGCATTTACTGGCTTCCACCCCGCGAAGATGACCAGCGCCACCGCTATCCAGCCGAGGCCGCCTACGTTGTCGCTGATCCATACGCCGCTGTTGATGATCATAGAGCAATACGCGCCGCCAATGCCGCAGATGCCGCCGCCAATGATGATATTGGCATATTTGAGCAGCGTGACATTGATGCCGGCGGCGTCGGCTGCGGCCGGATTCTCGCCGATGGCGCGGACATTAAGCCCGGTCTTGGTACGGTGCAGATAATAGCCCACAACAATGGCAACAACGATGCCCAGATAGACAAAGGGATTATACGAAAACAGCAGCTCGCCGACCACGGGCAGCTTGCCCAGCCCTGCAAAATCAATGCCGCGCATCTGGGCTGTAATTGTCTCTGGCAGCTTTAGGGTCTTTTCTGCCGAGCGGCTGATCACCAGCACGCCCACAAAGTTAGAAAGTCCGATGCCGAAAATGGTCAGCGTCAGGCCCGTAACATTCTGGTTAGCAAAAAAGGTAACGGTGAGCACGGCATAAATCAGTGCAGAGAGAGCGCCACCCAAAAAAGCAGCCAGAATCGCAAGTATAAAATTATCGGTGTAATAGCCGGTCATAAATCCCACGCAGGCACCGACGGACATCATACCCTCAACGCCCAGATTTAAATGCCCGACGCGCTCGCTTAATATTTCGCCGACGGTGCCAAACAGAAGAGGGGTGCCGGCCAGCACAGCGGCGACGAGGAATTTTATCAGCATATCCATATCAATGCGTTCCCCCTTTTTTGCGGATTGAAAAGGCATAGCGAATAAAAAACTCACACCCTAAAATAAAGAACAGGATGATGCCCTGTAGCACGTCGGCGCAGTCGGTAGAAAGGCCATAAGTAGACTGTACAACACCGGAACCCTTTTCCAAAATAGAAAAGAGGAACGATACCCCTAAAATGACGATGGGGTTTAGCTGAGCCAGCCATGCGACAATGATGGCGGTAAAGCCCACACCGCCTGCAACAGCAATGGTCAGCGTGATGTCCGAACCCGTGGCCTGCACCATGCCACAGATGCCGCAGACAGCGCCCGAAAAGAACATGGTGCGCAGAACCACTCGCTTGACATTCATACCGGCATAGCGCGCAGTGTCCTGACTTTCACCCACTACGCCGATCTCATAGCCTTGTTTAGTACGGCTGAGGTAGATATAGACGATAACCACCAGTGCCAGCGCGATCATCCAGCCGATGTGCACGCCAAACACCTTATCCAGTGCGACATTTTTGTCAAACCGGGCAATTTTAGCAAAACCGGCGGCGCCCGGATCCTTCCACGGGCCATCGCGCAAATAAGAAACAATATGCAGCGCAATATAGTTGAGCATGAGGGTGAAAAGCGTTTCGTTAGTGTCAAACTTCACTTTGAACACGGCAGGAATCAGCCCCCAGAGTCCGCCGCCAACCAGACCCGCCAAAAACATGACGGCAATTAGCAGCCAGTGGTTCCAGCCGGAATGAAACAACGCAAAGTAAGACGCGCAAATGGCACCCGCGATAATCTGCCCCTCGGCGCCAATGTTCCAGAACCTCATTTTAAAGGCCAGTGTGACACCCAGCGACGAAATGGTCAGTGGAATGGCATATTTGACGGTGGCCTGAATGGCCATCTTGCTGCGGAACGCACCGGAAAGAATGGTTCCATAAATTTCTATAGGGTTGTAGCCGACCAGGAATATAAAGACACCGCCTGCAATCAACGAGATGAGCACCGCCTGTAGTCGTAGCAGCAAAATCTGTCTGCGGGTCTTTTCGGCGCGCTTGACAATGCGGAGAAGGGGGTCGTGTTTGACTACTTTTTGCATCAGGCGTCGCCTCCTTCCCCGGGGGTAGCCCCAGTCATCAATAGGCCAATTTGCTCCTTGGTGGCGGTTCGTGCATTCACAATACCGGTGATTTTGCCGTGGCACAGCACCATAATACGGTCTGACAGCTCTAAGAGTACATCTAAATCTTCGCCGATGTACATAACTGCCACATTGCGCCGCTTTTGTTCATTGAGTAGATCATACACGGTGTAAGAAGAGTTGATATCCAGCCCGCGAACCGGATAGGCGGTAATCAGCAGGTTGGGCGACGATTCAATCTCGCGACCCAGCAGCACCTTTTGCACATTGCCGCCGCTGAGCAAGCGCACCGGCGTATCAACGCCCGGCGTGACAATCGACAGTTTTTTAATCAACTGCTCAGCCAGCACTCTGGCAGGTTTGCGGTCGACAAAGAGGCCGCCGCTGGTATGGTAAGATTTGAGCAGCATATTGTCCACCATACCCATTGAGGCAACCAACCCCATGCCCAAACGATCCTCCGGCACAAAGCTCATGCTGATGCCAAGCGCAATAATCTCAGATGGCGATTTGCCGATAATATTTTCTTTTTGGTATAAAATTGCGCCTTTTTTGGGCTTAAGAAGCCCTGCAATAGCTTCGCACAGCTCCTTTTGGCCGCTGCCCGCCACGCCTGCCACACCGAGAATTTCTCCGGTGCGGATGTCAAACGAAATATCATCCACTGCGACGCCGCCGTCGGAGGTGGGCACCGTGAGATCCACGACTTTAAGAATCGGCTTTGGCGAGATCGCTTCGGGCCGCTCTATTTCAAGGATGACCGGACGACCGACCATCAGCTCGGTTAGCTGCGCCTGATTTGTCGCGCCTGTGACAACGGTGTCAATGCTTTTGCCCTTTCGCAAGATGGTGACACGGTCAGAGATTTCCAGCACTTCGTTAAGCTTGTGGGTGATGATAATGATGGCGCAGCCCTGCTGCTTCATCCGACGTAGAATGGTGAAAAGGCGGCCGGTCTCCTGCGGGGTCAGCACGGCGGTAGGCTCGTCCAGAATTAAAATCTGAGCGCCGCGGTAAAGCACCTTCACGATTTCCACCGTCTGTTTTTCGCTAACCGACATGTCGCACACGCGTTTTAAAGGGTCGATCTCCAGCCCGAATGCGCTGCAAATTTCCTCGATTTTACGCCGCAGTTGTTTTGGTGGCAACAGCTTTTCAGTAGTGCCCAGTACGATGTTATCCATGGCCGAAAAAATTTCGACCAGTTTAAAATGCTGATGAATCATGCCGATGCCGAGCTTCATTGCATCTACTGGTGAATTGACGGTCACATCCTGGCCATCGACCATGATGGAACCGGAATTGGGCCGGTATATGCCCGACAACATGTTCATTAGAGTGGTTTTGCCTGAGCCGTTTTCTCCGAGCAGCGCTAAAACCTCGCCGCGCTTGACAGCAAGGTCGATACCGTCGTTAGCCAGCACGCTGCCAAAGCGTTTGGTTATTTGTTTACATTCAATTGCAAAGCGGGACTGCGAAGACGCTTCCACGTGATCACCCCTTTGTAGGATAATAATTCGGTTGAAATTTACTCAAAAGTATCGCCTGGCCATTTGTCTGGCGGTGCTTTTCAATAAATTAAAAGAGAAGGGGCGGTCATTTAACGAATGACCGCCCCTGCCTAAACATGTCATGCCTTGGCGGTGCAGCAGTTACTTTACAACAACGTTTTTGAAGTACCAGTTGACGTCGCTGTAGTGCGCGCTGGTGTGCTTGACGCCGTCGTTACCCTCAATCTCGCCGTCGAATACATCCCAGGTGCCGGAGAGAATCTTCTGGCGGGCTTCTTCAATCTTCTCAGCGGTACCGTCTGCGCACAGGTCAGAAAGCGCGGTGATGTCAACAAAGCCTTCAGGCAGACCGCCGTAGTAATTTTCGCCGGTCCATGTGCCATTGATGACGTTTTCAACTGCCCAGGTATAATAGGTGCTCCAGCTCCAGACAGCGCTGGTCAACACAGCTTTGGGAGCATCCTTGGACATATCGGAGTTATAGCCAACGCCCCAGACGTCCTTTTCCTCAGCGGCAAGCTGGGGGTTGGGAGTGTCGCAATGTTGACCGATCACATCGGCGCCAAGCGCGATAAGTGCCTCAGCAGCCTGCTTTTCGCCCTCGGGATCAAACCAGCTATTGGTAGTCTTGACATAAACCTCGCAGTTGGGATTTACGGAATAAGCGCCCATGGCAAAAGCGTCGAGTCCGCTGGTGACCTCGCCGTTGTCAGTGCCCCAGGCAGCGACATAGCCAATTTTATTGCTTTGGGTCTTAAGGCCTGCGGCAATACCAGAAAGGTAGCGCGCCTGATAAATACGGCCGAAATAGTTGTTAAAGTTCTTGCCGTTGGACTTATAGCCGGTTGCGTGGGAGAAAATCACATCAGGATATTCTTGGGCGAGGGCTTCGCAGGTATCCATATAGCCCCAGCTGGTGGCAAATATAATGTTGGCACCATCCTCAATGCACTCAAGCATTGCGGTCTCAATCGCAGTGGCATCGCTGTCGTTGACGTTGATCTTGCGGATGATCTGGTCATCGCGCAGGCCAAGATTCTTCTGCATTCCAACGATACCCTGATCGTGCGTGTAAGTATAGCCTGAGCCCTCAGCGGGATCGGAGATGTGAATGACGCCAATTTTGATGTTATCCTTTGCGATTGCATTCGCCGGCGCGCTAGAAGATTCCGCAGCGGAAGACGCAACCTCGGAAGAGGCAGCGGACGCGGCCTGGCTGGAAGCAGGAACGCCGCCGCATGCGCCTAACAGCAGCATACCGGCAGCCAGCAAAATGGCAAAACTTTTCTTCATTTTAATTTCATCCTCCTAATTATGGTAACCTATGTTCGTTTGATGCTGTCTTCCTCTTTTAGAAGAAAACAGCAATATATTACTGCAGCATAATCTGCCGCGAGTAAACCGTGTTAATCGCGGAAGGTGACGTCGCCGTCGGGGCTCATGGCGTCGACAATAGCGAGCGACTCTACCCGGACGCCCATGTCTCGGATCAGCTTGCCGCCCTCCTGAAAGCCTTTTTCAATGACAATGCCTGCCCCCACCAGCGTGGCCCCCGCGCCGCTAACCAGCTCGATCAATCCCTTAAGCGCGCAGCCATTGGCAAGAAAGTCGTCGATGATCAGCACTCTGTCGGTTGCACTTAAAAAGCGCTTTGAAACAATAATGTCGTACACCTTTCCATGGGTGAACGACTCAACACGACTGGTATACACCTCACCCGCAATATTTTTGGTGGGGTTCTTTTTAGCAAAAACCACTGGAACATTAAAATATTGTGCAACGATACAGGCAATTCCAATGCCGGAGGCCTCTATGGTTAGAATCTTATTGATGTCACAATCGGCAAACCGGCGCTTAAACTCCTTACCGATCTCGCCAAACAGCCCGATATCCATCTGGTGGTTTAAAAAGCTGTCCACCTTTAAGACGTTGCCGGACATGACTTGTCCGTCTATAAGAATGCGATCCTTTAGCAGCTGCATAGCGCTGTTACCTCAACTC
>DATMYZ010000052.1:0-4448 GCA_035560675.1 Clostridia bacterium | reverse complement strand
TAGTAAACAGGAAGCATAAATGTCACATCGTGGCCAGATTCCGTGCTTTACGGGACACGGCAGGTAGGATATAGTAAAACTGTTAGACGCGCGCGGTGTTAAAAAGAATTTCCATGGGAGGAGGAAGAAAAAGCGCTTTATCGTAAACGCAACAGGCCAAAATTTCGGGAACGGCAAAATATCTAATCAATTATTTGGGAGGATGAAATTATGTCCAGTTCTTCTGTTGCAACCATCACACAAAAAAATACAAAGTATTATGTATGGTCTCTATTATCGATAGGTCTAATGTTTTTCTTTGGCGCCATCGTTCCGCCTTTTGCAGGTATTACTCCGGTCGGAATCAGCATACTTGGGATCTTTTTTGGAGTATTGATTTCTACAATTGCTACAAATGAGACATTCTGGCCCGCAGTTTTAGGCTTGTTCGCAATGGTTGTCTGCGACTATATGTCCGCAGGTAATCTGTTACAGGCTTGGTTTGGCAACGCCGTTATCCAGCAAATCATCTGGGTTATGGCCCTTACTGGTGCTGTAACGGAATCAGGCGCGGTTCATGTTCTGGGCCGCAAGGCATTGGGAATTAAAGCGTTGCAAGGCCATCCTATGCGCTTGATCATCACGCTTTTCATGACAGTGTTGGCCTGTGCTGCACTGGTCAGCAGCCCGACCACCATGTTGCTGCTGTGGTATCCCATCTTGGACAGCATCTGCGAAATGTGCAATATAGAAAAAAACAGCGACTTAAAGCGGGAATTGCTGCTTGGTATCTATCTTGCAGCAATGGGAGCCTATATTTTGCCGTTTAAGGGTGTACATCTTTCTTCCATTGCAATTATCAGCGGCATTATGGAAGCCAGCGGCCTTCATTTCGATAATATTGCTTATCTGGTTACCGCTACATTGTCGGTCGTGGTCTTTGTACTGGTGTATGCACTTTTCATTAAGTTTGTCTGGAAAACGGATCTTACCCCGCTTAAGGAATTTACCGTAAGCAAAATGAGCATGAGTGAAGCGGATACAAAATTGAGCATGAAGCAAAAGGTTCTGCTCGGTTTTATGATTTCAGGTATCGTTTATCTACTGGTTGGCATGCTCCTGCCCAAGGGCTCTGGGCTCTATATCATGTATAATAAAATCGGGTCGACATGGGTTTGGATTGTCCTCTTTGCGATACTCTGCTTTATGCGGGACAAGGCTGGTAAACCCTACATCGATGGCGTCAAGCTGCTTCAGACCAGAACCATGTGGGGAATTGTTGCCGTCGCCGGCTGCTTTACCATCTGTGGCGCGGCAATCGCTTCTGACGACTTGGGAATTAAAGCTGCTATTTCCGCATTTCTAAGCCCTGTTCTCAATAATGCGAGCTGGCCGATTCTGGTCATTCTTTGTGTGGCCATTTCTACAATCTTCACGAACTTTACAAATGGAATGCCTGTCAGCTTTACGATTAACGCCATCTGCATCCCACTGGCATGTACCTTACAAATAAACAATGAAGGAAATGCGTCGATTCTGGGTGTTGCAACAATCTTATCCGGTCTGTGCGCATTCCTGACAAACGGTGCAATTGCCTACGCTCCTATCATGTTAGGTCGTGAAGAAATGACCAATAAGTTCATCTTCACCAAAGGCGTTGTCACCAATGTTATATTTATTGTAGTGACAAGCTTCCTCTGCATTGTTTTCGGATATCTGTTTTAACTCTTCAATCAAAGTAGCAAATAAAAGGAGTATCTCTTATGAGCAACATCTATCAGGAACCGTCTCAGAATATTCCGGTTCAGGCTGAATGTGACATTCTGATATTAGGCGGCGGTTCAGCCGGTCATTCTGCCGCTATAGCGGCGGCCAGAGCCGGTGCAAAGAACATTATTCTATTGGAACGCTATGGATACATGGGCGGCGACGTAACAGGCGGTTATGTCATTATGGTTCCCAACCTCTCATGGTATGATAAATCTTTTGTCAGAGGTCTTCAGGAGGAATGGTTCAGCCGTATGGAAAAAATCCCCGGAGCGGTTAGAGCCCCTTCGCTGGATAAAATAGGCTGTGCAGACCCTGCCCTGCTGCATCCTTGGCGCGCGATTCACGATTGTGTCAGCCGAGGCGGTTACGGTGGCAGCAAGCCCTCCTGTTTGGTACGCGCCGTATACTTCGAGCCGAATCAGCTTAAGATTGAGCTTGACAAAATGCTTTTGGAACACAGCGATGCCATTCGTGTTATGTGCCACAGCTGGGGCACGAAGCCGATTATGGAAGGAAACACAATCAAGGGTGTCATCTACGAGTGTAAAGAGGGCCGCAAGGCTATTCTCGCCAAAATTGTCATTGATGCTACCGGCGACGGAGACCTTTATTCTCAGGCGGGTGCTCCGTTTGAAAGCATGGCAGATCAGGTAACCCGTGCCAATACGACGGCTCTTGTATGGCGTATCGGCGGCATCAATTGGGATGCGTATTACGAGTGGCAGCAGCTTCATCCGGATGAGATGAATGCGTTGCGCGCGGGTCTTCAGCGCGTGGCGGGCTTCCGCTGTCTGCCGCTTCCCAGCAATCAAAACGATCTGTGCTGGGTCAATAACTGGCATCCAAATCGTGACTGCACCTGCGTAAAAGATCAGACTGAAACCGAAATGAACACCCGGAATACCATGCGGGATGTTTTAAGCTATCTGCAGGAGGCGGTGCCGATTGCATTCCGAAACGCCTACCTGTATGATATTGCGCCGCAATTAGGAACACGTTGCAGCCGCCGTTTAGTAGGCGAATATGTCATGTCCACAAATGATTTCGCATTTGCCAAGCAGCACGACGATGTTATCGCCTGGCATTCTACAATTTGTCAGGTCAATGACTGCGGCCCGGTAGAAATCCCCTATCGGTCAATTCTTCCTCAGAAGGTAGAAAACCTGCTTTGTCCCGGTCGCCACTTCTCGGCAGACGGCATCGCCATCGACTGGCTGAACCTAATTCCACAGTGCGTGGGCACAGGTCAGGCCGCTGGTATTGCAGCCGCTGTCGTGGTAGCTGAAGGTTCCACAGCGCACACGGTAAATATCCGTAAAGTCCAGGACATTCTGGTTGATCAAGATGTTCCACTGCCTAGAAATGCGAAGTTTGAGTCCAAAGACCCCTCCTATCGTGAATGTGTAGAGACCCATCAATACGGACTTTATACTGATAAAGCTCAGCAAGCAAAAGAGCAAGTCGAAAAAGAGGGTTCGCTAAACCTAGACTTTCAGAAATGGTAACCGAGAATAAGGATATTCAAAAAGAAGAATTAAGCACAACGGACGCTAAACCTACCAATTTGCCTGAAGCATTCTTTGCGAAGCTTTTAGATCGGCCCAGCTGTAAAACGCGAGGAATTTGTGACGGATGCGGTCGTTGCGAGCATTAAATTGAAAAAGAACTGCCGAAGAATAAACTCCGGCAGTTCTTTTTTTGTAGAACACTGATGTGTTGAGTCCGCATTAATGACTAAAGATATTTAGGCCCAATGGCTCTGGCTTGCATAAACTCCAAAAAAGAATTGAAAACGGCATCATGCGTCAGCGCCTTATTCCAAACCAGTCGATGCATACTGGCAGGGAAAAAATCGATCGGAATTCTTATAACACCGGACCAGGTTTCCAATATGTCGCTTGGAAGAATCGTATAAATGATGCCGCGCGTGGTCAGTTCTTGTAGCAGTCTTTGGTCTGAAGTACGGAGAACCACTCTGGGTATTTTATCAAATGTATGAAAACAAGAGTTCAGAATCTCCTCCACCGGCATAGGAGCGTTTAAATAACCCAGTGGTAAATCCAGAATGTCCGAGATACCGAGAGATTCTTTTTCAGATATGGGACATTCAAAAGACGCCCCCAGCATAATTTGTGTTCGATAGAGGTTTATGCTGCCAAACATATTATGGTCCACTGTTCTCGCCGGCGTTACAAAAGCATCCACCGTTCCGTCCAATAGGAGCTTCCAAGCGTCGTTGGCGCCATATTCGTTTACGTTGAGCCTTATTTCGGGAAAGTTCTTACGGAAGTCTTCAAAATAAAGAGAAAATGAATGATAAGCGTTGGTGGGCGTTATCCCCAAGTGAAGTGTAGAAGGCTTTTCATTGTTAGATATCTGGCGAACTCGCTCTTTTGTGAGCGCATAGCAGGCAGAAAATTCTTTGAAAAGGCAAGCTATCATTTTCCCGCTCTCAGTTAAAATGACGCCATTTTTAGAACGTATAAATAGATTTGTCTGAAATTCTTCTTCCAGTTCGGCAAGCGCTCTGGATATCACGGAACGAGAAATAAAAAGCTCGTCTGCGGCAGCGGAGATATTCCCTTTGGCAAGCACCATCTGGAAATATTCAATTTGCTTGAGCGTCACTAGTACCATCTCCCCCTGCCGGAAACCGACACATTTGATTTTCAGAACTTGCAGATGGGCCGCCCTATAAC
>DATMYZ010000051.1:0-3558 GCA_035560675.1 Clostridia bacterium | reverse complement strand
GGCAACGGCTATGGATAATTTACAGGCACTTGGCATGGTAGAAACAAAAGGACTTGTCGGCGCGGTTGAAGCGGCGGATGCCATGGTCAAGGCGGCCAATGTCACGCTCATCGGCAAGGTTAACGTTGGCGGCGGTCTGGTCGCCATTATGGTACGCGGCGACGTTGGTGCAGTCAAATCTGCGACAGAAGCGGGTGCGGCGGCAGCTACTCGCGTGGGACAGCTCATTTCGGTGCACGTCATTCCCCGTCCGCAC
The DNA here is from genome assembly GCA_035560675.1 of Clostridia bacterium. Classification (GTDB taxonomy): domain Bacteria; phylum Bacillota; class Clostridia; order Oscillospirales; family Ruminococcaceae; genus Yanshouia. The sequence goes on along the minus strand of DATMYZ010000051.1, from coordinate 3,302 downwards.
CCCGAGGTAGAGGCGATTCTGCCCAAGCTTCCGGTGCAGGCGTAATACTAATCTCCCATAAAAAACATTAAACCACTATTATTAAGGAGGAAATTATTATGGCAAACTTACAGGCACTCGGCATGATCGAAACAAAGGGACTTATCGGTGCAATTGAGGCGGCAGACGCCATGGTCAAGGCGGCAAATGTCACACTGGTGGGCAGAGAGCTGGTTGGCGGCGGACTGGTTACCGTCATGGTGCGCGGCGATGTTGGCGCGGTCAAAGCCGCAACCGAGGCAGGTGCGGCGGCTGCAACCCGCGTCGGCGAGCTGATTTCGGTGCACGTTATTCCCCGCCCGCACACCGAAGTTGAGGGCATTCTGCCGCAGGTTAAGTAAGATCGTGCGGCTTGAAAGGACTGAGGCGCTGTGCAGGTTATAACCGAAGAAGCGGTGCGGCAGATGGTATATAAGCAAAAGCTGACCGAGATTGAGGTTGCGCCCGAAGATTTTATCAGCGTCGAGGCAAAGCGCTATATCCGCGAGAAGGGGCTGAAAATCGTTTTGTCAGGCGGGCAGGGCGACAAAGGCGGGCCCGCAGTGAACAGCGATATTCGCCCCGTACGCGCAGACGGCAACAAGCCGCGCTTTACCGACGCCGCCACCGGGCAGACCTATGCCAAAAAGCCGGAGCACATGACCCATCTGTATGCTGCGGTGCTGGTGCCGAAAAACCATCCCAGAATCGTGCTGCGCGGCAAGCTTGATAGCTTTGAGGCCGAGCTGGTGGTGGCAATGGTGCGCGCAAAGGCTGAGGGCAAGCAGCGGCTGGTCTCCGATTTAAACGAGCTGCTGTCTCTGGCGCGGCGCATTCTGGCTGCGGAGGTCACCGAAAAACCGTTGGAGGAACAGCCGCTTCTGGGACTGGACAGCGCCGGATTGCGCGAGGCGTCACACAACCCGCAGGCACGGTTTAACAGGGGGCATATTCTGCCTTGCGAGGCGCTATCGCTTACAGGCGCGACGCTGAATTTGTTCCGCGCACGGGTCAGAGAGGTCGAGCTGGCCGCGATGGACGCCTTCTGGCTTGATGATCAGATAGAACGGCCCGACCTGATCGAGGCGCTTAATCGCATGAGTAGTGCCTGCTATATCATGATGTTTTTTGAGCTTGCGGGGCGCTATGCCCCGCAAGCCAAAGCGGAGGGACAACAATGAACCAACAGGAAATCGGTGAGATTATCGCCAGAGTGGTCGGGGAGATCATCGCCAGACCGCAAGCGGGGCAGGCGCTGCCCGCCGAGGTTTCGGCACGGCATGTGCACCTGTCTGCGCAGGATGTCGCGGCGTTGTTTGGTACGGGACATAGCCTGACGCCTAAGCGCCCTCTTTCCCAGCCGGGGCAGTTCCTCTGCGAAGAGCGGGTGGATATTGTTACCCCAAAGGGGATTTTTCGAAACGTTGCCATCCTGGGGCCGGTGCGAGAGCGCACACAGGTAGAAGTGTCGCGCTCCGACGCCAAGGTGTTGGGGATAGAAGCGCCGGTGCGACTGTCGGGCAATCTTGATGGTGCGGGCTGCGTCCATCTTGTTTCTGCCGGCGGCATGATTACGGCGCCCAATTCCGCTATTGTGGCGCAAAACCATATCCATATGACCCCCAAGGACGCCATGCACTATGGCGTTACCGACAAAGAACTGGTGCAGGTGAAGATGTCCACCGCTCGGCCGTTGACTTTTGATAACGTTCTGGTGCGTGTGAGCGACAGCGCTGCGTTGGCGTTGCATATCGACGTGGACGAAGCTAACGCCTGTGCCTTTGCTGACGGCGACACCGCGCTGCTACTCAAGAACAGCAGTAACGCTTCTACCGCCCAGACGCACACACCGGCGCCGCCCAAGGCAGCAGTTGCTGTTGTTCCGGCACCGGCAACCCAAGCTCAGGATAAAAAGCCCCCGCTGATCACTGAGGCGGTGGCCAAGGCTATGCTGAGCGACGGGCAGAAAACGGTGACGCTCTGTAAAAACGCCATTCTGACCCCAATGGCGCGGGATGTGTTTATCGCCGCGCGGGTCAATATAGAAAGAAAGTAATGTGGAGGGCATGCTATGCTGATTTGTGAAGTGATCGGCCACGTGTGGGCCACAAAAAAAGAACCGGCACTAAGCGGCATGAAGCTGATGGTGGTGCGGCAGCTCTCGCCGGACGGCAGCCCCCTGGAAAGCACCATGGTGGCGGCCGACGTCGTGGGCGCGGGCATCGGCGAGCGGGTACTGGTGGTCAGCGGCAGCACAGCGCGCAGAGCGATGGGTAGCAACGAGCCGCCGATTGATGCCGCTATCGTCGGTATTATTGATAGCGTCGAAGCGCTATGAGCGCCGAAGGCTGACTGGCATTAAAGGCGGGTGATTAAATTGAGTGAAGAAAAGCAGCGTATTATACAGGAATTTGTGCCGGGCAAGCAGGTGACGCTGGCGCATGTCATCGCAAACCCTGTACCTGAGCTTTATAAAAAGCTTGGCATAACGGGAGAGCATGTGGGGGCCATCGGCATTCTGACCATTACCCCAAGCGAGGGGGCCATTATCGCAGCGGACGTTGCCACAAAAGCCGCGGCGGTCAATATCGCATTTGTCGATCGCTTTTCCGGCTCGGTCGTCATTTCGGGCGATGTCGAAAGCGTTGAGGCGGCTTTAGCTGCCGTCATGCGCGTGCTGGGCGGTCTGCTGGGCTTTGCCGATGCCCCGATTACCAAAACCTGATGCCAAAAGAGGATAAACCATGAAAAGAATAATGCTGATTGGGCGCACCAGCGCGGGCAAGACCAGCTTTTGCCAGGCTGTGCAGGAAGGGCAGCTGCACTATAAAAAAACACAGGCGATAGAAATAATCAACAACGCCATAGATACCCCCGGCGAATATGTAGAAAACAGGGCGTTTTATAAGGCGCTATTGGTCACTTCGGCCGATGCCGACTGCGTGGTGCTGGTGCAGTCTTGCATAGACCCGCAGTCTAGCTTTGCACCAGGAATATGCGGCATGTTTAATAAGCCCACTGTCGGGTTGGTGACGAAGATTGACGCCGCCGAAAGCCAAAAGGATATTGAAACAGCGCATGACTGGCTGGCGCTGGCGGGCTGTGAGCAGATTTTTCACATCAGCAGCCTCACTAGAGAAGGCTTGAAGGAAGCACAAAACTATCTGGAAAGCAGTGATCTTTGGGGTTAATGCGCCCGTTGTGCGGTAAATAGGCGCGGCCCCGTTTATACGTCAAACAAAAAGCAGATTAAGCGCACTGCGTAAAGCGGAGCCTTTGTAAAC
>DATMYZ010000050.1:0-4455 GCA_035560675.1 Clostridia bacterium | reverse complement strand
AATATAATGAGTTCGAATATGTAACTTTGAAAGGCTTAAAAAAAAGGCCGCTAGAGTTTTCTCTCAAGGCGGCCGTTAAAACAGGTCGGTTCTTATTCTATTGTGACGCTTTTGATTTTCTGTTCATCCTTAGGGCGATCTGAAAAATCGACCTTGACACCAGCGATCGCATCAACGATATCCATACCCTCTATAACTTTGCCAAACGCGGCATACTGCCCGTCAAGATGCGGCGCATCCTCGTGCATAATAAAAAACTGCGAGCCTGCTGAATCGGGGCTTTGGCTGCGAGCCATCGAGATAACGCCTCTGGCGTGCTTAACGGGGTTCTTGACACCGTTCATGGCAAATTCGCCTTTAATCTGATAGCCGGGACCGCCAGTGCCGGTACCCTTGGGGCAGCCTCCCTGAATCATAAAGCCGCGAATAACACGGTGAAAAATGAGGCCGTCGTAAAACCCTTCTTTAACCAGCTTTTCAAAATTTGCAACCGTAATAGGGGCGTGCTCAGGATAAAGCTCCAGCTTGATTTGCCCGCCGTTTTCCATTGATATCGTAACCATAATTTCCTCCACAAGATATTTTTTAAATCGGGATAAAGCCCGATGAACCAACTTAATCGCGATTATGCTTTTGTAGCAATTTCAGCAAACCGGCAACCAGTCGCCTGTTCAAGATGTCCGGGTGCCAGCTCTATTTGGTCACCGATGCGCCCCGCGCTGACCACTATCGTTTCCTGCGAGCAAGCCGAGGCATCCACTACGGTGGTATAACGCTTTTTCATGCCAATTGGCGAGCAGCCGCCCTTAATATAGCCCGTCAATGGGGTAATCTCTTTGACAAGTACCATCTCGATCGATTTTTCCCCCACCGACTTGGCTGCTGACTTCAGGTTTAGCTCAAGGGCCACGGGTACGACAAATACAAAAATATTCTTTGATGCACCGCGAGTAACAAGGGTTTTAAAGACCTTTTCGACTGGCATACCAACTTTTTGAGCCACCGAAACGCCATCAACCAGACCGTCTTCAACGTCATAGGTGTGCGCCGTATAGGTCAGCTTTTCTTTTTCCAGCATGCGCTGGGCGTTTGTTTTTGTCTGTGCCAAGAAATCATCTCCCGTTTTCCGTCGCTAGCGCCCGGCACAACATCCGGTAACAATCAATATACTGTCTACGCACTGTTTCGATGCGTGCCTCGTCAAAGTGCAACGTTGCCAGACGACACGGCTCCTCATCAAACATTCTGACGCCACAGAGCGCTAAAAATTCGTGATATAAAAGGCAATCATCCACTTCTCCGATCAGAAGATGCTCCGTAGGTGTGGGCTGTGCTTGACAAAGAGCATCGTAAATCACCCTGGCCAACACGCCTTCGGCTTCGTAATATAGCGGAAAATGGCGCTTGACAGGCCGGGTCAGGTCAGATACATAGCATTCGGTGGCGTCATGCAGCAGACAGAACAATCGCACGCGGGTGCTCATGCCACGGGCTTGCGCTTCCTGCTCGCAGTTGAGACAGTGCTGCGCCACTGAGTAAAAATGGCTGATATGGCCGTTTGCGCGGCATAGCATCGCCAGTGCGTGCCCAATATCCTCTATGCGAATATCTGATGGCTTGGGATTAAAGGGGTCCATATCGATACCGTGGAATGTTCTGATCTGGTTTGGATCTCTCATACCGTCTCAAACTCCTCCACCTGTTCGGAGAGCAACGGTAGCTCCTCCCCCGCCGCCAGCGGCACCGCCTGTACGCCGCGCAACTTGCGTTCAATCGCACGGGTGCGGGTCCCAATCAGCTTGTCGAGGTCATCGTTTGCTAATCTCAGGCGATCCTGCGCTTTGCGCAGCACGTCGTTAAAGGCCGAGAACTCGGTCTTGACAGCGCCAAGCACCTGCCAGACCTCGCCGGAGCGCTTTTGTATCGCTAATGTCTGAAAGCCCATCTGTAAGCTGTTAAGCAGCGCCGCCATTGTAGTCGGCCCCGCGATGTTCACCCGATATTCACGAGAGAGCGTTTCTATCATGCCGCGCCGCACCACCTCAGCATACAGCCCTTCAAACGGCAAAAACATGATGGCAAAATCGGTGGTATTGGGCGGGTCAATATATTTGTCGCGAATATCCTTGGCACAGCCCTTGATGCGCTGCTCAAGTTCCTTGCCCGCAACGGCAATGCGCTCCGGAATGGCGCTTTCATAGGCATCCATCAGCGTTGCATAGACATCACCTGGGAACTTGGCGTCTATCGGCAACCAGACGCTGTTTTCGCCGTCGCCCGGCAGTTTGACAGCATACTCCACAACGGTGTTGCTGCCCTTTTTGGTCGAAACATTGGCACCATACTGTTCAGGCGACAATATCTGCTCTAAAATAGCGCCGAGTTGAATTTCTCCTAGAATACCGCGGGTTTTGACGTTTGAGAGCACTTTTTTCAGGTCACCCACGCCGTTGGCCAGCGTCTGCATCTCTCCCAGGCCCTTATACACCTGCTCCAGACGTTCAGAAACCTGAGCAAACGACTGCGCAAGTCGCTCATTGAGCGTTTTTTGCAGCTTTTCGTCTACCGTCTGGCGCATCTGATCCAACTGTTTGGCATTGTCAGCACGTAGCACTTCCAGACGCTGCTCCACAGTAGCACGCATTTCCTCCATGCGTTTAGAAGACTGATTAGTAAAGGCTTCTATGCGCCCTTCAATTCGGAATAGCTGCTCGTGCACCGTTTTTTGCAGCATGTCGTTGCGCAGTGTCAGCTGTTCGTTTAATTCTGCAAGGCGTTTATCTTGCAGGTCACCCGAACGCCGCTGAGACTCTGAGAGCGTTTGCCCCAGCGCTGTCATGGCGGTCTGTACAGACTGGCTGATCTCCTGACGCATGCTGCGCATCTGCTCGGCAAATTCACGCCGCAGCGCTTCATTTTCTTCGCGGTATCGACGGCTTAGGGCGTTGACCCGCGACATTGTGGACATTGCCCCGATAAAAGCGGCCACCGCGGCAACAGCGGCCACGATGGTCAGCACAAGTTGTATTTGCTGCATCTCTTCTCCTTTCATCCCCCGCCCTTTGGCGTAGGATCGGCAAACCCAGCATAAGATGATTTAGAAAATAAGTATAGCATATTTTACCGCACTTTTCATCTGTGATTTTGTAAAACTGGGGGATTGCTGCATGTCGTTTTCTCTCGCGCTTTCGGGCGGAGGCTGCCGCGGCGCGGCGCACGTTGGAGTACTGGCTGCATTGCAGGACGCTAAATTGACGCCGTGCGCCATATCTGGCAGCAGCGCAGGTGCTATTGTAGCAGGCCTGTATGCCTATGGCTATACACCGGAGCAGCTAGCTAAAATATGCCGTGAATTAGAACGCAACGGCGAAAAGCTGATTGATTTTAATGTATTCGGTATTGCGGCAGCGGTTAGCCAGCTGGCCCGACGTCGCCCGATTACGCTTTCCGGTTTACTTAAGGGAGACCGCCTGCGCGCATTGTTGAAGCAGCTGACTAAAGGATGTCCCATGTCTCAGGTATCACTACCATTGTGTATCACTAGTGTGGACTTGAGCAGCGGCGAGACAGTAGCCTTTTCTCAGCGCAAACCAATACACGCGTTGACAAACGTCCGATGGGAGCATGACGTTCAACTTTACGAAGCTATCTATGCCAGTTGCTGTGTGCCGGTCATTTTCACCCCGCCCATATCAATGAACGGCGTTTTGGTGGATGGAGGTGTCACCGACAATCTGCCGGTAAACCTGCTGTTGGCCTGCGATGCGCCCAATATTATCGCCGTCGATATCTCAGAAAACTATGCCCTCGACGGCGAGGGGATTTTTGAAATTGCATGGCACTCCCTGTCTGCCATGAGTCGGCGCTTGCGGGACTGCACGGTGCGGGGCGAGCGGCTACTTATCCGTCCCAAGCTACCAGAGGATGCCGGTCTGTTCACCTTCTCACTAATGTCCGATTGCATTCAGGCGGGTTATACCGCCACCAAAGAGCTAACAGATTTAATCCATGTTCTCTCCAAATAAAAAGACAACCAACCACCGTGCCACTACCTCGAATAAAGCACACAAAATGAAATCAGGCAGCGAAAGCGCACTTCGGCTTTTGCTGCCCTTTTCTTTTAATCGTGATCAGTTAACAAAGCTCTCATGCGCCTACCAGCACATCTTTATTCTGCTCGGTTTCAGTGGTCCACGCGCTTATTGCGCGGTTTTGCAAACAGCAGTGAAATACACCAAATCCCCGCAATCGCAACCAACGTATAGACAATCCTGCTGCCCAGTGCGGTCTGGGCACCAAACACCCAGGCGACAGCATCCAGTTCAAACAGCCCGATCATCCCCCAATTGAGCGCGCCGACAATTACTAATAGTAACGCCAACTTATTAAGCACAATACCACCTCCTCGACTGCATACTTAAAATCATTGAATGAAAGTTTTCCCAAGGCTAAAAG
>DATMYZ010000049.1:0-4017 GCA_035560675.1 Clostridia bacterium | reverse complement strand
GTCAAGGCATTTTTCTGCTTTTTGCAACAATTTGGTAGTGAGACAACTACCTTTTTTCCGTTATGTTCAAATACGCAAAATGAAATATTATTTAGCAAAAGAACCTGCAATTAAAACCCCCAGCACAACGCCATAAAGCATTGAACTCCACGGATTGGACGTGATGAGACATTGACCGGACGTGCAACCAACAAAACGATAGTACAAATATCCGACCAAAGCACCAACAATACCGCCGATAGCATACGCCATAATTTTCATAGCATTCACCCCTTTGGATTTATGCTATCAAAAAACAGCCATAAAAACTGTAACTCAATCACAATAACCTTTGCAGGCAGCTGGCCTCATGATGCATTGGTTCTTTATATAAAGCGTTCCTTTAAGGTTGTTCATCATCCGTTTTATCGGAACTAAATACGCCCTTTTCTTCGGGTTGTATGTCTGTCAGCGTCTCTGCATTGGTAGCCTGCGCTGTCTCATCTGGGCGCACCTGCGCCGCATCAACATCTGTAGGCGACGTCAGCAACATCCACGACGGTGCCGTACCGTCAGCCAGCTTCTTGCGCGCTACAAACCATAGCACTGCCGAAAGCACTACCATGCAGCCCGCCAAGACCTGAGAAACACGTATGCTCCCAGCGGTCAGACTATCGGTGCGCAGGCCCTCGATCACCGCACGGCCAAGACCGTTGATGAAAAAATACGCCAGTGTAAGCTCCCCACTGAATTTACGTCGTTTTGTATACCAGACGATGAAGAGAAAGCCCAGCATCGTCCAAGCTGATTCATAAAAAAAAGTAGGATGCACCGGAATGTCGCTCATCTTTAGAATCTGCTCGGGTGTAAAGCCTGGCAACAGATCAGGACGCATATGAAAATAGCTGTCGATAACCGGGCTAACCATACGCCATGGTCCCTCGAAATAGCAGCCGAAAGCCTCAATGTTTACAAAATTGCCCCAACGCCCAATGGACTGTCCCAAAAGCAGGCCACCCAAAGACGCGTCTAATGCGCGCGCAACCGGAAGTTTCCATCGGCGGCACAGCAGATAGCCGCAGAAAATTGCTGCTAAAATACCGCCGTAAAAAGCGATACCGCCCTTCCATATCTGCACAATCTCTTCGGGATGAAGTTTGTAATAATTCCATGAAAAGGCCACGTAATAGGCCCTCGCACCCAGCATACCGGCGATTATGGCATAGAGAAAAACGTCGTTGAGCTTCTCTTTGTCAACACCAAACTGGTCGGCGCGCCAGGTCGCATAAATAACGCCGAGCGCGATACCGGTCACCACGATAATGCCATACCAATAGATCGTAAACGGCCCGATAAAGACAGCCACCCGTGAGATAGAAAACTCCAGCCCCAGCCCGGGAAAAGCCACCTGTACAGCGGTGTCCGCACTGGCCAAATGAATGAATGGATTCATGCTTGCCCCTCTTTTCCGTCTAATCCTGTACAACAGACAGCGCGCAGCGCGCAGCATCAAAATTCTCGCGCAAAAACGCCTGCGCGTCATTCAAGGTTAACTCATCTATCAGCTCCAGCGGCTCATAGGCACCCAGTCCCGCCAGAGAAGCCAACACCATCATGCCTGCCATTGCCTCAACCGAGCTGTAAATACCCGCATAGCGGCCATAAGCCGCGCGACGTGAACGCTCAAAATCCTCAGCAGAAATGCCATTTTGCTGCAACGCTTCAATGCCTTTTAAGATACGCACAAAAACTTCATCAGGATTTCTCGACTCGCCCGAAAAGATGTTCACAAGATAATTGGGGCCTGCCATCACCTCTGAGCCGAAGATGGAATTGATAAGGCCCTCATCATAAAGCGTGCGATAAAGCGCAGTTGATTCGCCTACGACCAGATCGCAGACAATCTCACCTGTCACCTGCGCAAGAATATTCTCGCGGTAACTTTTAGGCGTGCCCTTAAAGCCAATCTGGAATAAAGGCGTAGCCACCTCAAGCTTTTGCTCAACCCGTTTTTCGCGCACAGTTTGTGGCTCGACAATATCACGGGTGTGTACCGTCACAGGCGCGGCAGGCAGCAGAATTTTATCACAAGCCTTAATAACCGTATCGATATCAAAATTGCCGGCAACCGACAGCACCATATTATTCAGATTGTAAAACGCATTGTAGCAGCGATAAAGCAGCTCTGCGGTGATATTGGAGATCGACTCCACTGTTCCGGCGATATCCACTCTTATCGGGTGGTTATGGTAAAGAGCCCCGAGCAGATTAAAATACACCCGCCACTCGGGATCGTCGTCATACATTCTAATTTCCTGCCCGATAATCCCCTGCTCTTTTTGCACCGTTTTCTCGGTAAAATAGGGTTTGGTCACAAGATTGAGCAAAATCTCAATCGATTGGTCAAACTTGTCGGTGCAGCTAAAGAGATAGGCCGTTCGGTCAAACGACGTGTAGGCATTGGCCGAAGCGCCGGTCTTGGCATACAGCTCAAAAGCATCTCCTTCTTCGCTTTCAAACAGCTTATGCTCTAAAAAATGGGCGATGCCGTTGGGCACGGTGGTAAACGCCTCGTCACCGATCGCGAAAGAATCGTCTATCGAGCCGCAACGGGTGGCAAAAAGTGCATGTGCACCCGAAAAGCCCTTCATCGGGCAAAGCATCAGCGTTAGTCCGCTGGGGTGTACGATGCGGGTATAGCTTTCCTCCAAGCGGCGGCAAGCAACAGTTTCACTAAGCATCTACCGAATCCTCCTTTGAAGTGAGCAGATAAATCGCATCAAGGCGAACCTGCTTGGCGGCTTCAATCACCTGTTCGCGGGTCACAACGTCAATTGCATGCATCTCCTGCTCGGGCGAAACAATTTCGCCCGCTAAAATGCGTGAAAGATACCATTCCTCTAGCGTGCCGGGATAATCGGACACAGCACGCAGGCTATTTTTAAGTTGAAGTCGGGTATTTTCAAGCGTCTCATCATCAAAATTACCGTTTCTTATCTCATCGAGCTGCACGAGAATTTCCTTCTTAGCGTTCTCTATATTTTCTTTTTCAACGCCGCAATCCACCGTCATAATCGCCGATGCGCGTTCATAGCGCGCAGCGCAGTAATAGCAAAGCGAAAGCTTTTCACGCACGTTTAAAAATAGTTTTGATGAGGGTGTGCCACCATAAAGAGCCGTCATCAGGCGCATGGCAGCCTGCTCAGCCACGTCGCCGCGCTGGTCGCAACGAAAACCCAGTACCATCTTAGACTGGGCAACATCAAGATATTCCACTCTTTTAAGCGTCTCTTCCCCAGCAGAACAGATTTTTGCATCGCTAAACGGATGCGGATCTCTTGCAAGACCAGCAAACGCCTTTTTCATCACCTCGGAAGCCGCGGAGGGGTCTCCAGAGCCGATAAACATAATTTCAACGGCGGCTGTATCTAAAAGCTGCTGGTATGCCTGTGCCGCTTCTTTTGGCGTCAGCGCTTCGGCCTGCTCCACCGTGCCATATTTTTGCAATGCGGCGGCATCTGAGCGCCCCATAAGCATGCGGCACTGTGCCAGCGCATAGCTGCGCTTATCGTTTATCAGGCTCTCTATCGTATCCACCAGATTTTGCCGCTCTAAGAAAAACTCCTTGCGGTCAAACGCGCCATCTTCGATTAAAGGCTCCATCAACAGCTCGCGCAGCAGTGTGGCAGCTTGTTGCACCAACGCTTCTCCGCCGAGTGTGAAGCGGTCATCCAGCGTTTTAACGCCCAGTGTGATTATTTGGTTGCTGCCACTTTTGCTTACATCGGCTGCAAGCGCGGCACCATACATGGCGTCAAGGCGACGGTTAAGCTGGGTAAAATCTTTGCAGCTTTGGCTGCCCTTGCGCATAAGAAACGGCAAAATAGCATAGCGGCTCACCGTCTGTGCATCAAGCGGTACAATCAGGTTGATCGAAATGCGGTTATGCTTAAATTTAGGATCGCTTAAAACCGACAGATTAACGCCGCGCGAGAGCGCGGTACGAATCAGATTAATCGTCATCAATACCTCTCCAAC
>DATMYZ010000048.1:0-5419 GCA_035560675.1 Clostridia bacterium | reverse complement strand
GCTTAATGTATAAAGCTCTGTTAGCAGCAGATAATAGGAACAAAAGCGAGGTGAAAAGAAAATGAACAATAATAATCCTAAGGGCACACAGAGCAGTACGCCAAATACCCAGAGCACTAACAAGACCAACTACCAGACTTCCAATTCGAACACTACCCCTAACACCAATAAGAACAGCTACCAGTCTTCCAATCCGACCGGTAACCCCAAGGGTACTAACAAGAACGGCGAGAGCTGCAGATAAGTAATCATACGCATAAAAATGCCGCAAAGCGTTTTTGCTTGGCGGCATTTTTATGCGTTCAGATGAAAGACAATAGTATTGTTCCCAACTATGCATTTCTCTAAAGGTATGTATCACTACTGGCAGAATAAGCAGAAAATCTGGCGCCTCAAAGCCAATATAGAGCACTGGAACAGATTAGGTTTTTAAATAAATATGTTTGCCGATCTTGGAACGGTATGCTAAAATAATCATACAGATGCTGCATTCATTATAAGGAGGAAATAAAAATGGGTTTTAGCTTTGAGCGCGTAGATATGGCTGCTCTAGCCAGGGATTTGGTTGCGATACGGCGCGATCTTCACCGTCACCCTGAATCGGGATGGACCGAATTTCGCACGACCGTCAAGGTTATCGAGCAGCTAACTGCACTTGGCCTGAATGTGACGTTCGGAAAGAAAATACATACGCCGGAGCACATGTATGGTATGCCCTCCGAAGAATATTTAAAGCAGTGTGAGGCGCGCGCAGTTGCGGAATGCGCAAGGGAAGAGCTGATCTCAGAAATGAGCGGTGGCTTCACCGGTTGCGTTACCGAAGTAGAGGGTGCGCTGCCTGGTCCGACCGTCGGCTTCAGGGTGGATATAGATTGCAATGATGTGGCCGAATCCACTGATGAGGATCACCGTCCCCTTAAAGAGGGGTTTGCTTCGGCCTATGCCAATCTGATGCATGCCTGTGGTCATGACGGACATGTTGCGATCGGCATCGGTGCATTGCGCTTGCTGCTGGCCTATCGCGATCAGATTAAAGGCAAGATTGTCTTTATATTCCAGCCGTCAGAAGAGGGTCTGCGCGGTGCCAATTCTATTGCGCAGTCTGGCGTTCTTGATAAGGTCGACTATATGATAAGTGCGCATCTAGGCCTGAAAAAGTGGGAAATCGGTACCGTTGCCACCGGTACGCATGGCTTTTTAGCCAGCACTAAGTTCGATGTAACTTTTAAAGGCAGGGCTTCGCACGCGGGCGCGAGCCCAGAGCAGGGTCACAACGCCTTAGCTGCCGCTGCAACTGCCACGTTAAACTTGCTGGCTATTCCACGCCACAGTGAGGGTAGCAGCCGCATCAATATCGGAACACTTAACGGTGGCACAGGCCGAAATGTCATCCCGGAAACCGCAGTGATGACAGTAGAGACCCGCGGCCTGACCACTGATATCAACGATTATATGTTTGAGAAGGCTGACCGCGTCTGCCGTGCCTCGGCTGAAATGTATGAGTGTGAATTTGAAAGTCGCTTTATGGGTGCTGCCGGAAGCGCTGTCTGCGACAAGGCTCTGGTGGATAGAGTGTCCGATTCCATCAGCGAGCTGCCCGGCGTTAAGAAGATTCACCAGGACGTCGATTTTGGCGGTGGCGAGGACTATACCTATATGATGGGCAAGGTGCAGTCCCACGGTGGGCAGGCGACTGAAATGATTATCGGCACCCCTCTGACAGCACCGCATCATAACGGCCGGTTCGATTTTGACGAGGCGGTGATGCCGCTGGCAGCACAGATTTTTGCCAAAATCGCGCTGGATATCTGCAAATAGCAAAACAGATTGACTTGTTAAGGCCAGCAGCCGCATGATGCCCGTCGGCATTTTGCGGCTGCTTCAGTCTGCCGCTATCTGAAGATGTTGTTATGCATCAAAAGCATTGATGAAATTTTTCAAAATGCCAATTATAGTACTGCTATTTGGCTTTATTAGACGCTGTAATACGCCTGCTGTCGGCAAGTTTAGTGCGTTAGCAACATAACGCTATTATTTATTGCACAGTTGTGCTATACTATTAGGTATTAAAATTTAAATAGCTTGCCTTGCGCCGCGCAATATTGGCCCGCCGCAAGAGAAACACGAAAAAGGAAAAAACCTACTCAATGACATTTAAAGAACTAAATTTAATTTCGCCCATTCTCGCTGCGCTGCAAACACAGGGCTATGACACGCCCACCCCCATACAGCAGCAGGCCATTACCCCGGCGCTTGAAGGGAAGGATTTGCTGGGTTGCGCGCAGACTGGAACCGGTAAGACGGCAGCTTTTGCGCTGCCCATTTTACAGCGGTTGAGCGCTGCCGGGGCTGTCAGGAACAAGCGCCGGGCGCGTGCGCTGATACTCACGCCGACCCGCGAGCTGGCGTTGCAGATACACGAAAGCTTTATTGCTTATGGCAAACAGCTACCACTTAGAACCACCGTTATTTTTGGCGGCGTTTCACAAGTTGCACAGACCGAGCAACTTGCACGTGGCACTGATATTCTGGTGGCCACTCCCGGGCGGCTGCTGGATCTCATCAATCAAGGCTTTGTTGATCTTTCGGAACTGGGAATATTTGTTTTGGATGAAGCTGACCGCATGCTTGATATGGGCTTTATCCACGACGTTAAAAAGGTGGTGGCCCGGCTGCCGCAAAACAGGCAGACCATGCTTTTTTCAGCCACTATGCCCGCTGAGATTGAACAGCTGGCCAACACCCTACTAACCAACCCTGTCAAGGTAGAGGTTGCACCTCCCGCTACGACGGTGGAGTTGATCGAGCAGTCGGTTTATATGACCGATAAAGTAAATAAGCGTGAGCTTCTCACTTGGATCTTACAAAATCATTCTATTTATTCGGCGCTGGTGTTCACACGCACCAAGCACGGTGCAGACCGTGTCGCAAAGGCGCTCAACGGGTCGAAAATTTCGGCCATGTCTATCCACGGTGACAAATCGCAGGGTGCGCGCCAGCTGGCGTTGAGCAACTTTAAAAGCGGCAGAGTGCAAGTACTGGTCGCCACCGATATTGCCGCCCGTGGCATTGATATTGACCAGCTGTCACACGTCATCAATTTTGATTTGCCAAACGAGCCCGAAACCTATGTGCATCGTATAGGAAGAACAGGTCGTGCAGGCGCTGACGGCATTGCGTTGTCATTTTGTGATTTTGACGAGCTGGAGTATCTTAAAGATATCGAAAAGCTTATCCGAAAGAAAATAAGGGTCGAACAGGAAAACCCCTATCCGATGGAGGTATTTGAGCCTGCGCCCCCTAAACCCGCGAATAACCGCCGAAGAGGCGAATCACCGAAGCAGGCGGGGGGGCGCCCTGTTAAATCTGCCGCGCAAAAGACTGGGCCAATCACTGGTTTCTCAAGGTCATCTGGTCAGGGCGCCACGCCCAAGCGGTCAGGTGCAGCGCGCCGTAAAAACCGATATTCCGTCTCGAAGCCGCATCAAGGTTGATGTGTTTAACGTTATCAAGGCTGTTAGGAGGAATTTTGCGTGTCCAACTACCAAGCAGAACAGGACATCGTCCCCGCCGGTTCCGATTTTGCCGACGCTCAAGCTGTGCTGCTCTCGCCACATGAGCAGCAGGTGATCGACGATTTTGCCCAGAAGATTGATCTGACCAATTCTAACATTGTATTGCAGTACGGCGCTGCTCTGCAAAAGAAGATTGCGGGCTTTTCAGAGACGGCGCTCGGCAACGTGCGTACTAAAGATTTGGGTGAAACTGGTGGCATGATCACCGACCTTATCGTTGCACTCAAGGGTTTTTCTTTTGACGAAGAGCAGCCCAAGGGTCTGATGGGATTGTTTAAAAAGGGCCAAAACCGTATTGAAACGCTTAAAATAGGCTATAACAAAGCCGAACAAAACGTTGGGAAAATTGCAGCCATGCTTGAGCAGCATCAGTTGCTGCTGCTAAAAGACATTTCGACGCTGGACAAGCTCTACGATATGAACCTTTCGTATTTTAAAGAGCTATCTATGTATATTCTGGCTGGAAAAAAGAAACTGGCGCAAGAGCGTGAGACCACTTTGGCGACGCTTTTGGAGAAAGCAAAGCGTACTAACTTGCCGGAGGATGCGCAGGCCGCCAATGACTTTGGCAACCTATGTGATCGCTTTGAAAAGAAGATTTCAGACCTTGAGTTGACCCGGATGGTGGCTATCCAGATGGCACCGCAAATTCGGTTGCTGCAAAACAACAACACTTTAATGGCTGAAAAGATTCAATCTACCATCGTCAATACCATTCCGCTGTGGAAGAGTCAAATGGTATTGGCACTGGGTCTTGCACACTCACAGCAGGCTATGCAGGCCCAGCGTGAAGTATCGGACATGACCAATGAGCTGCTGCGTAGGAATGCTGATCTTCTCAAAACCGGTACACTAGAAACCGCACGAGAGGCGGAACGCGGCATAGTCGATCTAGAAACGCTCAAACACACCCACACCATGCTGATTACCACCCTTGACGAGGTGCAGCAGATTCAGGTGCAGGGCAGAGAAAAGCGCCGTGTTATCGAGGCAGAGCTGTATGGCCTGGAGGGTGAATTGAAGCAAAAACTGATGGATTTGAGGGGCTGATGCCGCAAAGCCAAGGGGAGCGCTACACCATGAACTGCCAAAAGCTTTTGTTAATGCCAATCGTCGCTGCTTTACTTGCAGGGCTGCTGTTGCAGCCCTGCACAGCGGTGTCGGGGGAAACTCCGAATGGTGCGGCAATCTATGTCAGCGATCTGGCCAATGTGTTGTCTGACAAGGTTGAAGCGGACATAACCGAGCAGAGCGTCGCGTTAGACGCGCTGACTGGCGCGCAGCTTGTGGTGGTTACCGTTGATTTTTTAGGCGGAGAGGCCATCCGGGATTATGCCGACGATTTATTTCACCGCCTGCAAATAGGGGATGCATCTAAAAATAACGGGCTGCTGCTGTTACTGGCCACCGGCGAAGAGGATTATTATGCCTTGCAGGGCAAGGGGTTGGAGTCTGCTCTGCCAGATGTAACCCTGGAAACATTGCTACAGCAGTATCTTGAGCCGGATTTTGCCTCTGGTAATTATGAAGCAGGCGTAAAGAAAACCTACGCCGGCCTTTTAGGCGCGCTCGAAAGCTTGTATAGTATTGACGACCAAGGTGTGCTGGTAGCCGCTGCCGAAGCAAAAGCGGCGCAGATAAAGATTCAGCAGGACAACAAACAAAAACAAGGTCTGTTGGTGGCTGTCGGTATTGTGCTGTTGTTATTGTTGCCAGCGGTGTTGGTGGCTATGGTCATGAGCAATGCCGCACGCAATCGTAAAAGACGCAGAGAGACAACTGCGCGTCAAAGAGCAGATGACTGACTTCTTCTTGATGAAATGAACTCAAGTCGTCATTACATC
>DATMYZ010000047.1:0-7389 GCA_035560675.1 Clostridia bacterium | reverse complement strand
AACTAAGCCTTGTCATTTCTGAAAACCTTAAAAAAATTAGAGAAGAAAATAAACTCAGCCTTGATATGGTTGCAAAGCTTTCGGGCGTCAGTAAAAGCATGTTGGGACAAATAGAACGCTGCGAAGTCAACCCTACCGTGTCAACCATGTGGAAAATAGCAAATGGTCTCAAAATATCTTTTTCCCAGTTTATTACACACGCAGAATCAGATATTGAATTAATTGATACCACGCATCTTGAGCCGATACTTGAGGATAAAGGTAACGTCAAAATTTATCCGACATTTCCTTTTGACAGCGTCCGCCGTTTTGAAATCTATTCCCTTGAGATTAATAAGGCGGGCTATCTGTCCACCGAGCCGCATTTACAGGGTACGCAGGAATTTATCACCTTGTTCAGCGGAGAACTGACCATAACGTTGGGCGAAAAAAGATTTGTTGTAAATGCCGGTAAGGCGATCCGCTTTAAAGCAGATGAGCCACACAGCTACGAAAACACAGGGAATGCCATTTGTTTATTGAATATGGTTATCTATTACCCGCGCTAGTCAAAAAGTGGCGCTTCAGCCAATTCAAATAGCACAAGCCAGCTGAAAAATGTCGCATGAATTATAATGTGCACAGCACGCGGCCTTTTAAATCAGCCTATATCAAAGCCCGGCCACACACAAACATGTGTGACCGGGCTAATCTATTTTAACGCTTACTTATGATATTCGATAAATGCACGGTAGGTTTGATAAGTGTCGCTCTTGGCGACCACCTCAAACGGGGCATGCATTGATAGCACCGGCACACCAACATCCACCACATCGACGTTGAGTGCCGCAATATACATGGCCACCGTGCCACCGCCACCCGCATCGACCTTGCCAAGCTCGCCGGTCTGCCACTGGATTTTGGCACCGTCCAGCAAACTTCTGATCTCGCCCATAAACTCAGCCGAAGCATCGTTGGTCGAAGCCTTACCGCGCGAACCGGTATATTTGGTAATCACCACGCCGTAGTTGCAGTAAGAGGCGTTGTTTTTCTCGTGCACATCGCCATAAGTCGGGTCATACGCCGCATTGACATCGGCTGACAAGCAGCTCGATTTTGAGAGCACCGTTCTGCCGGCAAGACCAAAGGGGGCAGCCAAATCTTCAATGAAATACTGTAAAAATTTAGATTGCAGACCAGAGTTGCCCTCAGAGCCGATCTCTTCCTTGTCGGCCAGCACCGTTACGACGGTTTTGCTGGGATTTGTCGACTGCAAAGCCGCCATTAGCGAGGTGTAGGCGCAGACGCGGTCGTCGTGGCCGTAAGCGCCGACGAAACTGCGGTCAAGCCCGACATCACTGGCCTTGAAGGCCGGCACCATCGTCAGCTCGGCAGAGAGAAAATCCGCCTCAGTTAGGCCATATTTGTCATTGAGTAGCTTTAAGATAGCCAGCTTGACCCGCTCGCTCTCTTTGTCGTCGCGGAACATTCTGCCGCCGACTAGAACGTTCAGGCCCTCGCCCTTGATAATATCCACACCCTTGCGCTGCATCTGCTCTGCGGCCAAATGCGGTAGCAGATCGGTGATGGTAAAGACGGGGTCGCCGTCATCCTCGCCGATGATAACCGAAATTCGCTCGCCGTCGGCGCGCATGACAACGCCATGCAGCGACAGCGGAATCGCCGTCCACTGATACTTTTTGATGCCGCCGTAGTAATGAGTCTTGAATAGGGCAAGCTGCGCCTCTTCGTAAAGCGGACGGGGTTTTAAATCAATACGGGGCGAGTCGATATGCGACGCGACAATCTTCACGCCGTTTTCCAGCGGCTCGCTGCCGACGGTGCAAAGCACAAGCGCCTTGCCGCGGTTATTATAAAAAACACGGTCTCCGGCTTTATATTGAACGCGCGGGTCAAATGCGCGAAAGCCCTTCTCGCGCGCCATAGAGATGGCAATTTCCACCGCCTCGCGCTCTGTTTTTGCAAGGTCCAGAAATTTTTTATATCCCTCGCAAAACAAGTCGGCCTTTTCCCATTCGCTGTCGTTGAGCAGTTCGCCCGCATTTTTGGGCGTATAGCAGAGCTGCTCTTTTAAAAGCTGTGCCTCGGACTTCTTCTTTTCTGTCATGATGCTCCTCCTTATAAAGCCTGGGGTTCTCCCCTTTAAAAAATGTTAGGTTAACGTTTGCCGTAAGCTCTGGCATAAATTTTCGCTGTGCGCTTGACTCTCGGAACATATTGTGCGGTATCCTTAAACGGAATATTCAAAAGTGTAACACCATCGCTGCTGTATTCTTCGGTAGAAAGCCAATTCTTAACGCTGCCCCATCCTGCGTGATAGGCTGCCAGCGCCTCTTCCGGCTGACCGAATTCCTTTAAAAGCAGTGAAAAAATATAGGTGCCATAGCGGATGTTGGTCTCTGGCTCAAAGAGCTGGTCATAGGTGGTCTCATTGTCGCCGCAACGCCAGCGTGCCCACTCAAACGTTTCCTCGGTTATCTGCATCAGCCCACGCGCCCCAATCGGCGACACCGCATTGGACCGAAAGCGGCTTTCAGTATGGATGATACCATATATAAGCGCGGGAGAGAGCCCATATTCCGCCGCATATTGCTCAACCGCACTAGAATACTTCATCGGATAAGCCCATTGCAGCGCGAGCCTGCCCACCAGCAACACCACTGCCAGCACACCCAGCAGCATCACGGTGCGGCGTCTTGTTCTGCGCGCCCTGAGGCCCCGCATCACTCTACGCTCTCCTGATTGTTGGGCATATCGACTGTTGCGCCTGAGTCTTGGCCGCACTGTTCGCTGATAGCACGGTGAAGCATCCCTACCAATTCCAGTGTTTTAACATGCAGTTCCTGCTGATCTTTGTCGTTAATAATAACAATCTGAGAACGCGCAGTATAGTAAGAATCTTTATGCTGCGCGGCTATGCGGCGTCGCGCCTCTTCGTCGGTCAGATGGTCGCGCACCACAATGCGGTTTAGGCGCAACGCCTCGGGCGCGATGACCGAAATCACCGAGTTGCAGTCGGCATCAAGGCCGCTTTCAAAAAGCGTGGGGGCGTCTAGCACCACAACCTGTTCCCCCTGTACTTCAAGCTGTTCAATTTTATCTTTGAGATAGTTGCGAATATAGGGGAAGATCAACGCGTTGAGCCGCTCAAGCTTTTTGGCGTCGCTAAAAACGATTTCGCTGAGTCTTTTGCGGTTTAATGTCCCATCCATATTCAAAATAGCGATTGAAAACTCCAATGCCATGTCAGCCAGACAGCATTTCTCATTGGCGACTACCTCGCGCGAGACCTCGTCGCAATCGATAACTGCTATGCCCTGCGAACGGATTATTTTAGAAACGCTGGACTTACCCGCACCGGTCTGACCGGTCAGGCCAATCACACATATTTGTCTCATAGCTTCATCACCTCAAATGCCGCCGCGCGAAGCATGCGGTTATAGACCCCGAGTGAGGCTCCGTCGCGGTCGGGGCAGCGGGCATAGACTAGCTTTGCACCACAGTCGTCCAGTTGCCGTAGAGATGCAAAGAGTTCCCTGTTCTGGCTAGCCGCGTCGTGTGCCCTACCATAGGTAATGCAGGGCTTTAGCGCCAGCGGCTGCTCGCCCTCAAACACCAGGCCATAAGTTTTAGCCTCGGCAGCGCTGTTTAAAAGCTTGATAAAGGTTCCCAGATCCGATTCGACCAGAATAACGCGGGCTTTAGGTGCATAGTGGCGATATTTCATGCCAGGCGACGTTGGACGCTCACCCGCCTTTAATGGTCTGCTGATAGCCTCAGATATGGTAACCGGTGTCTCCAGCACACGTGACAGCATCTCGGCCGTAATCGCGCCAGGGCGAAGTAGCACCGGATCGCCCACCAGCGACACCACCGTCGATTCAATGCCGACGTCGCAGGCACCGCCGTCTAAGATCAGCGAAATCTTGCCGTTTAAATCTTTTAAGCAATGCTGTGCCGTCGTCGGCGACGGCGAACCCGAAAGATTGGCCGACGGCGCGGCTAGCGGCAGCCCAGCCGCCTTGATTATCGCATGTGCAGCCGGGTGAGAAGGCATCCGCACTGCAACAGAATCCATTCCCGCTGTTGTGGTGGCGGGTACCAAATCGCTTTTAGGTAAAATGATAGTAAGCGGACCCGGCCAGAAGGCATCTGCCAACGCCAGCGCGCGATTTGGCAGATTGGCAACCAACGGCCCCCACATATCCAGATCGCAGATATGAACAATCAGCGGGTTATCCTGCGGGCGACCCTTAACCGAAAATATTTTCCGCACTGCGGTTTCATTCAATGCATTGGCCGCCAGGCCATAAACCGTTTCAGTGGGGATAGCAACCACCTGACCTGCCTGAAGCAGCGCCGCCGCGGCCTGTATGCCGTACTCATCACAGCTGAGCACCTGTGTCATAGGCACGTTCATTACGCCTGCCCTTCTGCCGAACGTTTAAGCTTTTCAGTCTGGTCATAGGTGATCAGCGCCGAAAACACATCGTCTAGATCGCCGTTCATCACTGAATCGAGTTTATAAATGGTCAGACCGATGCGGTGGTCGGTCAATCTGCCCTGAGGAAAATTATATGTGCGAATGCGCTCTGAGCGGTCACCGGTGCCCACTTGGCTACGGCGATCGGCCGCAATCAGGTCGGTCTGCTCTTGCTGCATCTTTTCATACAGGCGCGAGCGCAGCACCGTCATGGCCTTTTCACGGTTTTTGTGTTGGCTGCGTTCGTCCTGGCATTCCACCACCATGCCGGTGGGTAGATGGGTGATTCGGATGGCCGATTCAGTCTTGTTAACGTGCTGCCCGCCCGCCCCGCTCGCACGGTAGGTGTCAATTTGCAAATCGCCGGGGTTAATATCGACTTCGACGTCCTCAACTTCCGGCAGCACGGCCACTGTAACGGTAGAGGTATGAATACGCCCCGAGGCCTCAGTATCAGGCACGCGCTGTACGCGATGCACACCGCTTTCGTACTTCATACGGGAAAAAGCCGATTCGCCCTCAAGCATAAAGCAAATCTCTTTAAATCCATGCAGCTCGGTCTCATTGCAGGAGATGAGTTCGCTTTTCCACCCCTTGGAATCGGCGTACATGCAGTACATGCGGTAGAGCGACGCGGCAAAAAGTGCCGCCTCCTCACCTCCCGCACCGCCGCGGATTTCCACAATAGCGGACTTTTCGTCATCGGGATCCTTTGGCAGCAGCAATATTTTAAGCTCGTCGGCGTAACTTTCAATCATCTTCTGACTGTCGAGCATCTGCTCCTGTGCCATTTCTTTAAGCTCGCGGTCAAGCCCGGGCTCGTCGAGAAGCTCACGCGCCTCATCGTTGGCAACCTTGGCGTCCTGGTACGCGCGATATTTTTCCACGAGCGGCGTCAGGCTTTTATATTCCTTCATCAGCGACTTATATAGCTCATTATCGTTGACGACTGTGGGGTCCATAAGCTTGCGGCTGATTTCATCGTACCGCAGCTCGGCGGATTTTATCTTATCGAGCATAATATTCCTCCGTTTATCCTTCTATGGGGGGCTCGGGATGAATAATCTGTTTAATGTGGCGCTCCACTTTGGGGCGGGGCACCATGACCTCGCGGCCGCAGCCCTTGCAGCGAATGCGAAAATCCGCGCCGGAACGCAGCACCAAAAATTCCTTTGACCCGCAGGGATGCGGCTTTTTCATCAGCAGAGTATCGCCTACACGTACATCCATCGGTTTCCCCTCCTTACACTGCTTCAATTTGCTATTATAACAGATATTAAGCAACACTGGCAAATGTTTTTTATGCCTAGACGCTATGATAACGCGTTAAAATTCTATCGTCTCATGCATAATCCTTCTTTAATTTAACCACCGCTTCTAAACCCTCTCGCGCAGGAATAAACATAGAATCGGCAGGATATCCACACCCTGCCGTGTCAAAAAAGAGGGGGCATTCGCAAATGGAATTTTATCCCGAAGGTCATCTGATCGAGACCACACAAAACACGCTACGCATTTCTAATCTCTTCGCGCTGTCGGAAGCGTCTAAAAACGGCGACATTCTCGAAGGGCGCGCCATAATATGCGATTCTTCCCACAACCTTGTCGTCGAACTCGGCGGCGGGCTCAAGGGCATCATCTCTCGAGAAGAAGGCGCACTGGGCATAAAAAGCGGCGAAACACGTGATATCGCCATGATCTCCCGTGTCAACAAACCGGTGTGCTTTATGGTCGTCGGATTCGAAACCATCGGCGGCCAAGTGACGCCCATGCTCTCACGCCGCGCCGCACAGCAGCGCTGCACCGAGCAATACCTCTCACGACTGCGCCGTGGCGACATCATTCGCGCGCGCACCACCCATCTGGAGGGCTTCGGTTGCTTTGTGGATATTGGCTGCGGCATTTCGTCGATGATTCCAATTGACGCCATTTCGGTTTCTCGCATCTCCCATCCGCGCGACCGCTTCACCCTCGGGCAGGATATTCGCGTTGTGGTGCGTGATATCGAGCCTTCCGGCCGCATCTGCCTAACCCACAAGGAACTTCTTGGTACCTGGGCCGAAAATGCATCGCGCTTTTCAGCGGGCGAAACAGTTGCGGGCGTCATTCGCTCGGTGGAATCTTATGGCATTTTCGTCGAGCTGACCCCAAATCTTGCCGGTCTGGCGGAGCCGCGCGCCCAAGTCAGCTGTTCGCAGCACGCCAGCGTTTACATCAAAAGTTTGATTCCGCAAAAAATGAAGGTAAAGCTCATCATTGTAGACGCTTTCACAGCACAGTATCCCCCGACACCACTTCGCTATTTCGTTGAAGGCGACCACATGGATCGTTGGCAATACTCGCCGCCCGATTCGGCTCGCCTTGTGGAATCGGTGTTTACATAATTCTAGAATATCTGTCCTGTTTTTTTACCAAACCTCTTGCGTTAGAACATGTGTTCGTGATATAGTGTTAAAAAGAACGGTTGTTCCATCCATTGCCCTTGGGAGGAGATTAACTATGAAAAGATTAGAAAAACGATTTACAACACTTTGTTTGGTTGCCGCCGCTACGCTGTCTTTAATAATAGGTGCCGGACTGCCCCGCATTCAGGTTTTTTCAAGTAATGTTGTTTCCCGCCTGTTCCCCGTTGAATATCAGATTACATATCGCAATGCCGTTGCGCAGCCGATTTTTGCGCCTGTGCACTTTATAACAGACACCGCTATTTTAACCACCTCTGAAGGTGATACGACTGTTCTTGTTTCTGATGCCGTTTTTGTCTGTATGCAAAATGAGCTGCGAATCCAGAATACTCTGCGCAGTGGTCTGTTATCGGCCTTTCTTGTTCTAGTTTCCGCCTGTCTGCCGTCTGCATTTGCCGCAACGGCCTATTATCACGGTATGTGCAAATTTCGCCACAAAAC
>DATMYZ010000046.1:0-5938 GCA_035560675.1 Clostridia bacterium | reverse complement strand
GTATTTATTCCAAGTATTTTTGATGCAGAAGCTGCCTTTTACAGTGGGAATAGGCGGTGTTCTTGGTTTCTCAAACAGCCCCTAGACAAAAGTGTGTGATTTTTTGTCAAATGGATTGTATTTTAATTGTTTGTCTGTTATAATTCGCAATGGTTAGCTATTACTAACCATTGCGAACTGCCCCGAGCTGAATGGGCGCATTGCCTTCGATTATACCGAGCAGTCGAATAATAAACCAAAAATGTTCAGACGCGACAGCTCGTATTAGCGACTATAAAAAGAAAAGAATGGGGGGTTATGTCTTTAAAAAATCCATAAGCAAGCTTCTAACACATGGTTAGTTATAGATAACTATATGTTAGGAGCAATCAGATTACCGCAACGGCCATTAAATACTGGGGGAACAATATGAACATACTGTCAAAGAAAATAACCGCCGGCCTTCTAGCCATAGCGCTATCGTTGAGCAGCTCAATATCGACGTTAGCCGCCACAAAGATATCCGAAAGCGATAACATGTCGAGCACAGTTATAACTAGCGAATCTGAACAGGAATCACCAGCAGCAGATAACGTCGTCGAAGACGCAGATTCAGAAAGCGAAGATACCCAAGATATCGTAGATGATCAGGACACCGAGTCCAGCTCTAGTTCAGGCTCTGATCAGGAAAAGCCAGCGGCAGATGACGTCGCCGAAGATGCAGATTTGGTAGGCATAAATACGCAAGATATCGAAAATGATCGGGTCACCGAGTCCAGTTCTAGTTCAGGCTCTGAGCAGGAATCGCCAACGGCAGAGGTACCTGCTGATGAGACTGCCGCGGAGAGCATTGTATCTGAAAACGACAAAGAAAATATAGTTAACATAGATGAACAGCTTGCCTCAGGGTCTGCATCTGCGGGAGGTGACAGTGCCGTTCTACAAAGCACAGCTATGATGACCAACCTAGCTGCTTCGGAAGAATTTACGATTGAAGATGGCGTGTTAACGGCCTACACTGGTTCTGATACCGATGTGGTTATCCCTGAAAGCGTCACCAAAATCGGAACGCGCGCCTTTGCTAGCAATTCAGTCATCACTTCGGTGACACTGCCCTCAGGCTTGACAGAAATCGGCTCAGAGGCATTTTACGCATGCAACAAGCTGTCCAGCATTAATCTGGACGAGTTGGAAAACCTCACCACCATTGGCAACGGTGCCTTCGCCGGTAAGCAGGCAATTACCGACCTAGACATTCCAGAAGGCGTCATCACTATCGGAGATCGGGCGCTCGGCTTCGATTCGCTTACTAGCCTTTCGTTACCTGCCACGCTTCAAAATATAGGTAGCAGTTCAGCTTTTTTGGCGTTTGCTTCTTCAACCAGTGGCGGCGGAACACTGGGTGCCACCGCGCTGACTACGATAACCATTGCTGATGGTAACGAAAACTATTCAATCAGGGGCGATGCCATATGCAGTGCCGACGGCAAAACCTTGTACTATATCCCCTCCGGCCTTACCGGCACTTTCAATATTACCGATGGCGTTGAAACAATTAGCGAAAATGCTGCGAAGAGCGCCAAAATCACCGGCGTGACATTTCCGCCTTCTGTAACGGAGATTGGCGCTAACACGTTTTGTTATTCCAAGCTGACATCCGTTTCCATTCCGGGGACAGTGAAAACCATTGGCAGTAATGCCTTTTATTACTGCGGTTCACTAACTAGCGTGCAGTTTGGAGAAGGTGTAGAAACAATTGGCCATTCGGCGTTCAGCGAAGATGAACATATCAAAGATATTAGTTTGCCTGCCTCGGTCTCTACAGTGGAAAGCTATGCCTTTGACTGCCTGGCTAGCAATGGTTCAATAACTATTTTGAATGCTGCGGCAACGCTGGACTCGGGTATCATTCCCAGTTACCGCGTCATAACCGTTTATGGCTACACAGAATCTACCGCTGAAAGCTATGTGGCTAATGTCAAGGCCGCCAGTTCTTCCTCAAAGCTGGTCTTCTCCGCTTTGACAAACCCAGAAGTTGCGGTGGAAGAAATTGCACTCAGCACCGCTGTACTCGACCTCACGATGGGACAAACGCAACAGCTTACCGTTGACTTTACGCCGGGCAACGCCACTGATAAAACTATTCTGTGGTCTTCGGCGTACCCTGAAATTGCTACAGTAGTCAATGGTCTGATTACTGCCGTGGCAGCTGGCGAAACCATTATTACTGCAACCTCGGTCAACGGTAAATCCGCCACTAGCACCGTAACTGTTCGCACACCGTCTGCACTTGACGACTTTACGATTGTCGATGGCGTGTTGACTGCATACAAGGGCACAACCGAGGGCGCTGACGTTGTCATTCCTAA
This sequence comes from Clostridia bacterium, assembly GCA_035560675.1. Classification (GTDB taxonomy): domain Bacteria; phylum Bacillota; class Clostridia; order Oscillospirales; family Ruminococcaceae; genus Yanshouia. The sequence continues at coordinate 3,590 of DATMYZ010000046.1, read as the reverse complement.
TACTGTGACAAAAATCGGTGCTGGGGCTTTCGGGTCAGCCAAGATTGCCTCGGTCACCCTGCCTGCCAGCGTTACTGAAATAGGTGCTTCTGCCTTTGCCAATTCAACGCTGTCGGCCATTCATTTTTCCAGTGCGGGCAATCTGACTAAAATAGGTGAAAAGGCCTTTGAAACGACCCAGCTTACCGAAATAGATATTCCTGAAGGAGTAACCGAACTGGGTTACCGGGCGCTGCGCATCAACGGCATTCAGCGAGCCAGCTTCCCAGCGTCGCTGACGGTGTTTGGCACTGCAGATATGCGCTTTGTCGAAATGTTCAGCATTCTGACCGGCTCCGGCCCCGGGAACCTGACAGATATCTCCTTCGCGAACGGCAACAGCCTGTATCGAAGCGAGAACGGCGCGGTATATAATGCGTCGGGTACCACGCTGGTCTATTGCCCTGCGGGAAAGACCGGAACGTTTTCAGTTAGCGAAGGCACACAAATTATCGCACCTTATGCTTTCTCTAAAAGCTACCTCACCAGTGCCACCCTTCCAGACAGTCTGACTGAAATTGGTCAGTATGCATTCGAAAGCAGCAAGCTGACCAGCATTGATATTCCAGGCAGCGTTATCACCATTGGCCGGAGCGCTTTCTTTGACAGTCGCGTCCGCAGCCTAACGCTGGGTGAGGGCGTTCAAACTATCGCGCCCAATGCTTTTAATGAAGCCCGTATTTCAGGGGTAGTCATCCCAGCTTCGGTTACCTCGATTGGTGCCGGCGCTTTCGACTTTGGCTACGGCACTAATCAATGGATTGTCATTAAAAATTCCAATGCAGTTCTAGAAGAAAATTTTATCCCCTATAATTACAACGTTATCAAGGTCTACGCCGCTCAGGGCTCGACCGCTCAACAATATGTACAGGCAAAGGCGACTGCCTACCCGGCTGTCAACAAGTTGCAATTTGTATTGCTAAACAGTTTTTCTGGTGTTAAAAGTATTGCGTTAAATCTGACTGAAGCACGCATGAGTCGGCAGCAAACACTACAGCTCACTGCCATTCTCACACCTACCGACGCCGAGGCGCAAACTGTAGCCTATAACTCTGACAAGCCCACAGTTGCGTCTGTCTCCACAACCGGACTGGTCACAGCGCTCCAGCCCGGAACAGCCATCATTAAAGCCACTGTCAACGGAATATCGGCCACCTGCACCGTAACGGTTGCCGTAGAAGACGGCGAAAGCGATTTTGTCATTGATGAAAATGGCCAGATTACCGGCTTTATCGGTAGTGATTCCTCCGTGCTGGAAATTCCCTCTGAAGTGGGCGGCACGCCAGTAACCGGCATTGCCAACGCAGCATTTAAAAATAATACCGTGATCAAGACACTTATTATACCTGCCAACGTGCAGTTCATCGGCGAATCGGCTTTTGAAGGATGCTCGTCGCTGACCACCGTCACACTGAATATTGGTTTGCAGTTTATTGGAGCCAGCACTTTCCAAGGCTGCTCTGCTTTAACAGCTATAGCCATTCCCGAAGGTGTTTCAGCCATTGAAAAGGCAACGTTTTCCGGCTGCCAGCGGCTGTCCAGCGTTATATTGCCCTCTTCTGTAACAACACTGCACGAAGATGCATTTGCACGTTGCAGTGCTATCACCTCTCTGACGCTTCCCGAGGGGCTTACCACTATCAAGCAGGGCGCGCTCCAGGGCTGCCTAGGGCTGACCGCCCTGAATCTCCCGGCCTCGCTAACCACATTGGGCAGTAAATATACGGGAGACGCATTTGACACAGAGGTCGAAAACCCGGGCAATCTGCTCACCATCACAGTCAGTGCGGGCAGCAAATCCTTTTCCGCGGCAAACGGTCTGCTTTATAACGTGGACGGCACTGAAATGCTATTTTGCCCGAGGGATCGTACTACAGCGACGGTTCAGGAGGGAGCAACCCGTGTCGGGCCCTACGCCTTCTACCTTTGCTTTGATCTCGAATCGGTAATAATGCCTTCTACCCTTAAGTCTATAGGAGAGCAGGCTTTTCATTTCTGCGAGGCGCTGACAGACTGCACCCTGCCCGAGGGACTTGAAACGCTTGAAGATGGCGCTTTCTTCGGTTGTGAAAGCTGGGGAAACATCATCATTCCTTCTACGGTCCGCGATATCGGTAGCTTTGCCTTTCTTGAGTGTGCAGCAAAAGAAATTGTTGTGCCTGAAGGCATAACACGCATTGAAGAGTTTACTTTCTGGGGGTATGAAGAAACTCTGGAAAGCGTAACCTTACCATCTACGCTGACCTACATTGGCGATTCAGCCTTTGCGTGGTCGAAAAAATTGACCGGCATTGTTATTCCTGATGGCGTTATCGAAATTGGCAAGCAGGCTTTCGGTCGGTGCGATAGCCTTTCTAGCCTAACGCTGCCAAAGTCACTGCGTGTTATTGGTGATGGCGCATTTTGGGGTAATGCCAATGCAGAAAAAGCTGGTTTGCTCACATCAATCTACATTCCGTCTGGCGTTACCACCTTTGGTTCAAATATATTTATGAATTATGGTAGTGAGCTGACACTTATCGGCGACAGCAGCGATTCATTGGTCGCCAAATATGCCACTACTAACGGACACAGCTACTACAACAAGGACAATAGCTTATCACCGGTAGATAACGATGATGATTCCAGCGGCGACAGCGATTCCGGCAGCAACATTTCAAGTGGTGCCAGCGCTACAATTTCTGGTAGCGTCGCCACCAGCACCAACGTAACGCAGTCCGGGGAGGTCTCTACCACCGCTATGATGGGCGAGGCTGCCGACGCCTTAAAAGCAGCACAGACTGGTGCAACCGCTATTCACACCCAAAATGCACAGAGCATTTCTGCAGAGACATTAAGATTACTGGCTCAATCGGCGGTACAGGCCAATAAATCTCTGGTACTTTACGCCGATACAATGCAAAACGACATCGTACAGGGTAGACTGACGGTGGAACCCACAAAGCTTTTAAATATTAAAGAGCCTCTAAAGCTCGGCGTTTATTCCGAACCCGCCAAAACCGCAGCAGTTGCTGAAATGTTTGAAACGTATTTTGATAATACAATTCGCGTCGTGCAGTTGGAACAGCAGGGCAGCTTTGGCGCTCGGCTAGAAGTCGCCGCTAAGGTAGATCTGAGCGGCCTTGCAACCAATTCATTGCAATTTTACAGCTACGATGCCAAGAGCAACTCTTTTACACAAATTCTACAGACCTCTTTCTGGGTGGATCAAAATGGCTATCTCCATTTCTACACTCAAAAGGCAGGCAGCATAATCATCAGCGACAAATTGCTGACGTTAAAAAAGTAGATTGTTCCACCGCTTCATGTATTGAAACACGTTATTAATAAAGCCTCAAAAATAGGGTAAACCGCAAAATATCTCCCCCGGCAAGAATCCCTTTCTGGAAAACTTACCCGGGGAGATATTGATTTCTTCTGTTCCTATACCTAACCTACATTTTTAGAACCGCACCTAATCTGCATTTCGATAACTGTCCTGAATGTATTTCTACGTTACCACCTGACAATGCGCCTGATAATTGCAACCTTCTGCTCCCTCTGTTTAACGG
>DATMYZ010000045.1:0-5495 GCA_035560675.1 Clostridia bacterium | reverse complement strand
CTATAATCAATATACTCTTCGTAATTTAGGAGGCTATTCCCCATGAATTCACACTTTTCCCGAGTCATTTCACTGCTGCGGCGCGAACAAAAGCTGAGCCAAAAGCAGGCAGCCGCCGACCTCGGCATCTCTCAGGCGCTGCTGTCGCACTATGAAAAGGGCATCCGTGAATGCGGACTTGATTTTGTGGTAAAGGTGGCCTCCTACTATAATGTCTCCTGCGATTATCTCCTAGGCCGCTCGCCAGACAGAAGCGGAACGCTGCTCAGTATTGAAGAACTGCCCGCCCCTGAGGATGCCGGCAAGGAAAACGCTATCGGAAACGTCGGTCTGCTGGTGATGCTGAATAAAAAACTGATCTCAAATTCGCTTTACGTGCTGTTCGATCTGCTGGGCAAGACCAAAAACCGACTGCTTATATCGCAGGCTTCGGCATTTTTTATGCTGGCAGTATACCGCATGTTTAGAATTGTTTATTCTGCTGACGGCAAAAACACGCAGGCACTTTTTTCGGTACCCAAGCCGCTGGCCCCGGGCTATGCAGACGCCGCCATGCGCGCGCTTGAAAGCAACGCCGAAGCTATTGCCTCGGGTGAGCTCAAGCAGATTCCCGGGCTGGGTGACATCGACGAGGTTGTTCCGGTTCCGATAACTACCCAGTCGCTCAACGAGGGGTATCCGCTGTTTGCCGCTTCACTGTTTAATCTGATTAAGAATGCCGAGGAACAGCTGCCCGGCGACAAAACTCAAAAGTAGCAAAAGAGATGCTGCGGGACGCATTTAGCGCCGCGGTAAAAATACGTCTGTCGAGAGGCATAGGCTCATTCGTTTTTCAGCGTGCCGCCAAGCGAAAAGGCTGCCGGTTTTTTCAGCTTTGCGGTTATTATGGCACATGCGCAGAGCGCGCAGTGGTATAATTTGCCCATCATAAGGCGGTTGCCGCATTAAGCGGCAAGCCGTTGGGCATAAACTTGGTATAATAATGCTTTGCGGTTATTATACCACAAAGGCGGTGGCATTTTCCATACCCTCAGCTAAATCGCTGCCAAACGGGTTACCGGCTTTGCACGATCTTGAATGAGCTTTAAAAACCGCTGCAAAACAGCTTTGTTTGCAGCGGTTTTCGTTATGACGCAGCTTACAGCGGACTCTGGTTGCCCTTAATATTCTCGGCAAACTGCTCGATCTCGTCCAGGGTGTTAAATGGCACCGAGGCCTGCATAATATTTTCCTGCACAAAAGGGGGCAGGCCATCAAAATAATCCTTCACCTGCTGGTTTTTCATCCACTCGGGTTTACTGTCCATTGCTGATACGCTCCTTTATTTAGCATTGTCTTTATTTTGTGCCAAACCCTTCAAATAATTCTCAGTCTGTCGAAAAAGTGTGGGCTTTGGACCATAGCGGCTGATTGCTTCTGGGACGGTGCAAAGTATACAGCGCACAGGCCGCAAGCATTGCGTTTTCGATGTAATTTGCTCGGAACGTTTGTTCTGAAATTTGCCCGAATTGGTTGCTTTTCTTTTTTTGATGCGGTATAATATGATAAATACACGGACGATGACAGTCGGGGCCGACACCTATAAACAGACGGAGGAAAATAAGATGGCTGAAGACAAGCAAAGTGCACTGGAAACCGCAATAAGCCAGATTGAAAAGAAATTTGGCAAGGGCGCGGTGATGAAGCTCGGGCAGCACAGCACGCTGAATGTTGACGCAATTCCCACCGGCTCTATCGCGTTGGATTATGCGTTGGGCATCGGCGGCGTTCCCAAGGGGCGCATCGTCGAAATCTTCGGGCCGGAATCCTCCGGTAAGACCACCGTGGCTCTTCACATTGTTGCCGAGGCGCAAAGACTCGGCGGCGAAGCGGTATTTATCGACGTAGAGCATGCGCTCGACCCGATTTATGCACAGGCGCTGGGTGTTGACATTGATTCGCTGCTTGTTTCTCAGCCCGACACCGGCGAGCAGGCCTTGGAAATTTGCGAGGCACTTGTGCGCTCGGGTGCGATTGACGTCGTGGTTATAGACTCGGTGGCGGCCATGGTCACGAAGGCTGAAATAGAGGGCGAAATGGGCGACTCGCACGTCGGCTTACAGGCTCGCCTTATGAGTCAGGCGCTGCGCAAGCTCACCGGTGCTATATCAAAATCGAACTGCATTGCTATTTTCATCAACCAGTTGCGCGAAAAAATCGGCGTCATGTACGGCAACCCCGAAACGACGCCCGGCGGTCGCGCGCTTAAATTCTATTCCTCAGTGCGCTTAGACGTGCGCAGAATTGAACAAATTAAACAGGGCAGCGAAATTCTGGGCAACCGCACCCGCGTGAAAGTGGTTAAAAACAAGGTGGCCCCACCCTTTAAAGAGGCGGAGTTTGACATTATGTACGGCAGGGGCATCTCGAAAGAGGGCGAAATTCTCGACCTCGCAGTGAAGCTTGGCACCATACAGAAGAGTGGCTCGTGGTTCTCTTACGGTGAAACCCGCTTAGGCCAGGGACGTGACAATGTCAAAGAGTATTTTAAAGCAAACCCCGAGCTGCTGGACGAGCTAGCAATCAAGGTGCGCGAGGGCATTAAAACGGTAGGTATAGAGAAAACCCCCAAATCCTCTAAAAATCGTCCCGCCGCCAAGGGTTCTGCCGATATCGACGTAGAGGTCGATGCGGAGAACGGTGACGAATGATTATTACCGACGCGCGACAGACGAAGCGCGGCAGAATCTCGGTGTATGCCGATGACGAATTTTTATTCGCTCTCGAAGCGGAGGTCTGGCAGCTTTCGGGCTTTAATGTCGGCGACGAGGCAGACGAAGAGCAGTTGAATGCACTGCTGAGCCAAAGCCGAGAGCAAGAGGCTAAGCGCCGCGCTTTAAACATGCTATCGGCCAGAAGCTATACGGCAAAATCGCTCACCCGCCGTCTGGCTGAAAAAACCGGCTCCGAAGCCGCCCGTACGGCCGTTTCGCGCATGGAAGAGCTTGGTCTTATCGACGACGAGGATTATGCCCTGCGCTATGCGCGCGATTTATTTAATTTGCGCGGCTTTGCGCCACGGCGCATCCGCTACGAACTGCAAAAACGCGGCATCCCGTCTGATTTGTGCGGGCTGGCCCTCGAAGAACTGGACTGCGACGACCTTTCTGAGCGTGCCGCTGAGCTATTGCGCGCGCGTTTTGGCGTGCTGAAAAACGACGCCGATCTGCGCCGCGCCGCGTCGCTACTAGAGCGTTGCGGCTATGCCTATTCCGACATTCAAAGTGCGTTGCGCACTGTTTCGGAACTGGAACTGGAAGGCTAATCCCAGCATTTGGAGTTTCCCCTCATAAGCGCCGAGTTCTAAGCCCGACAAAAAGCCCCCTATTGGCCAATGGAAAAACAAAAAACTCGGCTTTTGGAAACGCCTGATCAGAGCGAACAATGAGGCATTTTCAAAAAAATGTTTTTTGCAGGATTAATACATCCCCGAAAGGAACCTAACATATTTATGACTTATAAGGTTGGAATGATTTCGCTCGGCTGCTCTAAAAATCAGGTGGACGCCGAACATATGCTGGCCGAGCTGGCGGTGAACGGCTTTACCATCTGCAACGAGCCCGAGCAGTGTGACGCCATCATCGTCAACACCTGTGGTTTTATTGAAGATGCCAAGCGCGAGTCGATTGAGAACATCTTCGAGGCCGCCCAGCAGAAGAAAAACCGTCTGAGAGCGCTGGCGGTCACCGGTTGCCTCGCCGAACGCTACCAGCAAGAGTTTGCCGCCGAAGTCCCCGAAGCGGATGTGATTCTAGGCATGGGCGCGATGGGCGGCATTGCCCAGGCGCTGCGCCGGGCGCTGGAAAAGGGCGAACGCGTTGTCGAATTTGGCGACAAGGCTGCGCTTCCGCTAGAGGGCAAACGTATTCTGGCCAATGCCCCTTATTTCGCTTATCTCAAGGTAGCCGAGGGCTGCGACAATCGCTGCGCCTTCTGCTCCATCCCCGATATACGCGGGCACTTCCGCAGCCGGAAGATTGAGGACATCATCGAAGAGGCCAAACAGCTCGCCGAGCAGGGCGTCGTAGAGCTCAATGTTGTCGCGCAGGACACCACCCGCTACGGTCAGGATCTCTATGGCAAGCTCATGTTACCCGAGCTGCTACGGCAGCTATGTCAGATTGACAAGCTGCACTGGATTCGTGTGTTATACTGCTATCCGGACCGGACAACCGATGAGCTGATCGACGTCATTGCCAGTGAGCCCAAAATCGTCAAATACATCGACCTGCCGCTGCAACACAGCTGCGACGCTGTGCTAAAGCGTATGCTGCGCCGGGGCGATTTTTCGCTGATAGAGGGCCTATTGACTAAGCTGCGCAGCCGCATACCAGGCGTGGTTATTCGCACGACCATGATCGCCGGTCTGCCCGGCGAAACCGAGGCGGAATTTGAGCATCTGTGCAATTTTGTGCGTGATCAGGCGTTTGAACGTCTGGGTTGCTTTGCCTACTCACAGGAAGATGAAACCCCTGCGGGCATGATGCCCGACCAGATTGACGGAGCTCTGCGCCGTCACCGCGCCGATACGATTATGGAAATTCAGATGGGCATAGCCAACGAAATTGCCCGCGCCTGCGAGGGCCGTGTGCTTGAGGTGCTGTGTGAGGGCTATGACGACGAGGCACAGTGCTACGTGGGCCGCAGCTATATGGACGCACCCGATATCGATACCAAGGTTTATTTTACCGGCGACGACGATATAACACCGGGCAGTTTTGTTACGGTGGAAATTACCGGCGCCGACGGCTATGATTTGACAGGAGAGCAGGTGGATTAAACGTGAATCTTCCGAACAAGCTGACCCTGCTGCGCATTGCGCTGGTGCCAATATTTGTGTTTTTTCTTTTGGCGGACAGCTCCAGCGCGTTCAGTTTGCTGGCACTGCTGGTCTTTGTGGTCGCCAGCCTCACGGACATGCTCGACGGCAAAATTGCGCGCCGCTACAACCTGATTACCACCTTTGGCAAGCTGATGGATCCGCTGGCCGACAAAATTTTGGTCATGAGCGCCATGATTTGTTTTGTCGCCTTGGGGCTAGCCCCGGCTTGGGTAGTCATCGTTATTCTCGCCCGCGAATTTCTGGTGACCTCGCTGAGGCTGATTGCTGCCGGAGAGGGACGGGTCATCGCCGCCGACAAGTGGGGCAAGGTGAAAACAGTGACGCAAATGTTCTGGATTATATGGGTATTGCTCTGGCTGTGGATGGAATCCAGCACGCTGTTCGGTGTAATGCCCACGTTAGATCTCCTTGGGCCCGTTATTTCGGCGCTGCTGATGCTGGCCTCTGTGTTCTTTACGTTGCTGTCGGGTTTTAATTATGTCTTTAAAAACCGCGCCCTGCTGTTTGGCGATATGTAATAGGCCGTTCAACCTTACAATTTTCCGGTTTGTGTCTTTAGGACAGTTCGTATTTCTTTGTTTTAATGCCGCGCATTTTTGTTGTGAAACAAGGC
>DATMYZ010000044.1:0-3034 GCA_035560675.1 Clostridia bacterium | reverse complement strand
ACTTTCGCGTGCTGCAAGCAGTTCTACGGCATCAAACCGTCTAACGAACTTATTGCAGGACGCCGTGAGACTTTCTTCTGCGTCTATGTCAAGCATTCTTGCCACATTTACAGCAGAAAACAGCACATCGCCTAATTCTTCACAGCAGGACAGGTCATCTTGGGTAACCATAGCGGATTTCAGCTCGGCAATCTCACTTTCAAGATCGGCCAAGGCCATAGCCGCATCGGGATAATCAAACCCGGATTTTGCCGCGCGCTTCTGAATCTTTTGACTGCGCATTAGTGCGGGCAAGACCTTAGGCACACTGTGTAGCGTTTCAGCAACCGTTGTTTGCCCTTTTTCTTTTTTCTTAATCTCATCCCAGTTCTCTAGGACTTGTTTAGAATTATTGACCACTACGTCGCCAAAAATATGCGGATGCCGTAAAACTAATTTTTTACAGATGCCATCCGCCACATCGTCGATAGAAAAATCGCCGGCTTCTTCGCTGATGCGGCTGTGAAACACCACTTGCAGCAGCAGATCGCCTAATTCCTCACACAACATTTTGGCGTTGTTCGCGTCTATGGCCTCGACAACCTCATAAGCCTCTTCTATCAAATTTTTTCGGATGCTTTCATGCGTCTGCTCCAAATCCCACGGACATCCATCTTTGTCCCGCAGATGGGACATAATTCTAATCAAATCGGAAACCTGATAATTCTCCTTAAGCTGAAATGCCATACTGGCCTATATTCTCCTTCTTTATCGGTAAAAACATCTTACTTATTTTACCGCATTGAAACGCGATTTGCAAGGGGATTTACACCATAATAGAAGCAGTTTTTTAAATTTAGAGTCACTTTTAAGCAAATACAAATCGTTTTCTTGTATTCCACCCGAAAGCAAAAGCGTAACCAGATAAATACATCCGCCACAGAGAATCGATAGAACCAGAACCATTTTGTCAGAATAGCGCTCCGTTAGGGCATTCAAAACGCTTAACGCAGTTAGACAGCACATCATTGACGCGAACAGCGGCTTTAAAAACATTGGGAATAGGCCGATGTCGCCGTCTATCGTGCGCATGAGCACCGTCGTGCCACCCAGCATGATGAACAGATAGCATCCAAGCGTTCCCCACGGCGCGCCTGATATATTGATCGACGGTATCGAGATCAGCGCCCAGTTGATCAGCAATTTGATAGCCGCGCCGCCAAACATCAACTTAACCGGCACATATACCCGTCCCACGGCCTGCAACATACTGTTCACCGCTCCAGAAACAGCGACAAAGACTGCCGCAATGCCCATTGGACGGAGCAATCGAGCCGCGATGGCCACTTCAACAGGATTACTGTCAAAGATAGCTGACAAAATGGGTTCAGACAGACAACAGATGCCCATCCCCAATGGCATGGCCATGATAACTGTGACGCGTATAACCGACTCCACCTGCTGCCGAAGCTGCGACAACCTACCCTGCGATGCCAGCGCAGCAATCATCGGCAATGCACAGGTTCCTATGGCGGCGGTGAGGGCTGGAACAAGATTAAAAATCGTGATAGCAAGCCCGGTATAAGACCCGTAGAGAAAATTGGCGACCCGCTCAGCATGCATGCTTTGCAACATAGCACCCGGATGGCTGCGAACCAACGCGCCCCAATCATGCTGCGCTGCAAAACTAATCCGATTCATAACTGAGACCAGGTCGATCAGCGAGGATATGTTGGTTACCAGTGCCCCGGCCGAAACCGGCAACGCCATGCCAATGAGCAAAGAAGCCGTTTTAGTCGGCGACATACTGCCCTGGCCCTGCGCCGCTTCGCGCGTTTGCAGTGCATGGTAAAACGCAATTACCAAGCTGCCTGCCGCCGTGGATATCGCAACACCCGAAACCGCCGCAGCCGCCGCATGCGGCGCTATAACGACCATTGTCTCGGCACGGCTGGTCACCGTCACACCGAATACGATACCGGTGACGTTAAAGCTGTTTATGCCGCCCTCCACACAGCGAAAAGCGAGATAAAGCCCTACCAACAGTTTGACAACCGCCTCTACCACCTGCGAAAGCGCTGTCGGCACCATGTTTCGGCTACCCTCATAGTATCCCCTGAAAACCGAGGTTATACAACAGAAAAACACCGCAGGCGCAATAGCACGCACCGCCTTTAAGGCATTCTGATTGCCCACCATCACCACAAAAAACGGCGCGACAAAATAGACAACGCCAAAAAGCAGCAGTCCAATAAGCGGGAACAACACCAGTGCCACCGACATAATTCTTTGGCGGTCGCGACGTCGACCTTGAGCAACGGCAGAGGCTATCAGCTTTGACACCGCCACTGGGAACCCGGCCACGCTCAGCGCATAAATCGGGTTAAACACACTGTAAGCAGTCATGTAATAACCCATACCCTCGCCGCCCAAAATCCGAGTCAACGGAATTTTGAAAAGCGCCCCGATAATTTTAACTACAACGGCGGCTAACATCAGTGTTGCCGCCCCCGATGCAAAAGACTGTCCTTTAGATTTCAATGACCTCCCCCTCCCCCTCTAGAATCCTATTTCGCGCCTGGGGGCGAATATGCCGGTCACAGCGCAAAGCGTAAAAAAATACTGCAAAGCATCGCTCCGCAGTATTTAATCGTTTATTATTCTCTGTTTTTATTCAGGTTGACGCCGCAGCTTTTACAATAAGTGGTATTAACAGGGTTAGTGGTGTTGCAGTTGGGGCACTTCACTCCATCCTTGATGGCAGCAATATTGGCGTTGATTTCATTAACATGCACTAAAAGCGAGTCAATTTCTTTGATGCAAACTGAAACAAGCTCATAATTATCAGTTCCTGTCTTCTCTTGTTCATAGATCAGTATACCGATTCGCTCATAGGTGCTTTGTATCTGGGAACGAAGCTGCATCATCTGAAGTTTCAACTTTGACAGCTCAACAGCCGTACCTGTCTTTTTAGTCGCAATATTCGCGACATCCCGCACCATATTCATAACACTGCCAAAAGCAGCCATAAAACCCACGCCCCTTCACTGTATTG
>DATMYZ010000043.1:0-4784 GCA_035560675.1 Clostridia bacterium | reverse complement strand
ATATATTACGATATAGATTTATTATTTCTATCATACCGCACCGACAGAAGGAGCACAAGAACAAAATGAAGGATTTTAAAAAGGCGATGGCAACGGCTTTCCCGCACACTATTCCAGTGTTGACCGGTTTTCTGGTGCTAGGGGCGGCCTACGGCATGCTGATGCAGACTAAGGGCTATGGGATGATTTGGGCGGTGCTGATGAGTGCCATTGCCTTTTGCGGCAGTATGCAGTTTGTGGCCATTACGCTGCTCACGGTAGCTTTTAATCCGGTTCAGGCGCTTTTACTCAGCCTAATGGTCAATGCGCGGCATTTGTTTTACGGAATTTCGATGCTGGGAAAATATAAGGGGCTGGGTGCTGTGCGACCCGTGTTAATTTACACGCTCTGTGACGAGACTTTTTCAATTTCTTCCGGCGTAGCGCCGCCGGAGGGCATCAGCCGGAAGTACTTTTATCTTTCGATCTCGCTGCTCGACTACATATATTGGGTTTTAGGCACCCTTATTGGCAGCTTGGCGGGGCAGTTGTTTACCTTTGACACTACAGGGTTAGATTTTGTACTGACGGCGCTGTTTGTGGTGCTGTTTATAGAGCAGGTTAAAAAACGCGAAAACCGCCTGCCGGGTTTAATCGGCTTGGTCTGCACGGCTGCTTGCCTCGCCGTTTTCGGCGCGCAGCGGTTCGTTATCCCTGCGATGCTGCTTATTCTGGCCATTTTGCTGCTCAGGAGGGATAAACAATGCTGCTGACACCTGTGCAAACCCTTGTGATGATTTTTGCGGTTGCTCTGGGCACTATGATTACACGCTTTGTGCCGTTTTTGCTGTTCCCAGAAACACGCGAACAACCTAAAACGGTGGCCTTTCTAGGGCGGACGCTGCCCCCAGCCATGATGGGACTGTTGGTCGTCTATTGTCTGAAGGGCGTTTCGCTTGCGCACGCGCCGTTTGGCTTGCCAGAGCTTGTTGCCATTTTGGTAACGGCTGCGCTGCATAAGTGGCGAGGTAACGCATTGTTGAGCATCGGCCTTGGGACAATGGTCTATATGCTATTGATGCAAAGGGTGTTTTAAACGTCGTTATATAAATATGGCAGGCTCTGCGGTAATTCGCCGCAGAGCCTGCCATATTTATACTGCCGCCGGCACGGAATGTAACGCAAAAAAACGCGTTGGTAGGTATGCCTGACGTGGCGTTTTTTAGTATTTTGTGGTACAATAGCGGTATTAGTACCGCACGGAGGGCGCAATAAAGACTGGCAGCGCCAAGCTTTAATACAGTTCTGCGATATTGTAGCGCAAGCATAAGTAACGGACATGGCAAAGCGGTGATGCCTTGGTGGTGTGTAGACTTCAAGCGGCGCTATGAAGCGGCCTTGCCGTTTTTAGTCTGAACGTAGTCTACCAGCCCAAGATTTAAATCTACTGCGCTGGGAATGCCATCTATGGTTCCGCGCGAGGTGTATTGCCACATCGAGAAGGCGTAGGGAAAGAAAGGCTGCTTGAAATACTGTGCAAACCATTTGTCATAACTTTCCAGACGCGTAAGATCGAGGTGCACAATCATCCAGCGGATGTTACCATACACCATCGGCGTGTAGCCCGCAGCCTTAATCTTTTCGCAGAAGGCGATGGTGATGTCGGTGCGCTCGGTTCGGGTTAGCGCGTTGGTGCGGGCGCTTTCGTCACCCACCTCCTCCATATCGAAAACCACAGGGTAGGTAATGTCGTAGTCCGCTAGATTTTTCAGCACGAGTTCGGCTTCTTCCTCCGCTTCTTCCACCGTGATAGCCTGAGAATAAAAATAGACGCCGACTGGAATGCCTGCCGAAATAGCCCCCGTCATGTTAGCCACATAGCGGTTATCCAGTTGGAGCATGCCGGTGCCGTAACCGCGGTAGCCCAGCCGGACAATGGCATAGTCGACCTCTGCGGCCTTGACTTTTTTCCAACTGATAACGCCTTGATAGCTTGAAACATCGATGCCCAGCAGCGAAATATCTTTGCCATCTGGCTCGTAGGTACGAATACCGTTTTCTTTCACTACAATGTGATCAGCATTAAAGCTGCTCTTTTTTAGGGCACCGTTTATCGGTACGGTTTTAAGTTTATCTTGATCCCACAGCACAATTCTGTCGGTGAAAAATCGCTGCAAAAACTCGATGGAGATTCCGTCCTTCTCGGCAAAATCAAGCATAACTGAAACCGGTATGCTTGGCTCTGACCATTCTTCGGATTCAGCCACACCGGAAACGGTGACGTTCGCCGCAATGGCGTCCTGTAGCGCTGCTCCAGTGCGCAGCAGCAGTGCGGCGGTGGCGGCATTTGAAATAATCAGCAGGCCGATTAAAAGCGGTACCAGCACCTTAACGGCCGAGTTTCCTCTTTTTTTTCTTCTTTCAGTTATGTAGGGCATGTCGTCCTCCATGTTGAATCTCTGCCGAAATACGGCGATTTTTGTCTTTAACTATACCATATTATATGTATCTGCGGCAATGCTTGCAGCCGATTGCATACAAAACAAAATATGGTACCACGCCTTAAAATAGAAGGCGTTATCAAAATATAGCATTGCCGAGCGCTTCGTGGTATGATAGCGCTATGGCGGCATTAAACCGGCACGGGAGGACTTTTATCAATGGGAATTTTGCTCCAAGGCGCCCCGGCAGCGGTGGCATTGACTGAAAAGGCGAAAGAACGGGCGTTGCGGCTGCTTGAAAAAGGCGTTGAACCCACGCTGGCGATCCTGCGCGTGGGTGAACGAGAAGACGATCTGGCCTATGAGCGCGGTGCAACCAAAAGATGCGCTCAGGCAGGGGTTACGGTCAAGCCGTTCGTACTGCAGCAAGAAGCCGGACAGCCTGAGCTGCTGGCGCTTATTGAAAGGCTTAACAACGACCCCGCCGTGCACGGAATCCTGTTGATGCGCCCGCTGCCCGCACATTTTGACGACGCAACCGTCTGCCGCGCCTTAGCACCCCAAAAGGACGTGGACGGCGTCACCGAAGGTTCTATGGCCGGAGTCTATTCCGGTAGAAAAAAGGGATTTGCACCCTGCACGGCGCAGGCGTGCGTTGAACTTTTAAGACATAATAATATTGCCACTACGGGCCGCCGGGCGGTCGTGGTCGGGCGCAGTCTGGTTATCGGAAAGCCGGTTGCTATGCTGCTGATGGCCCAGAACATGACGGTGACGGTTTGTCATACAAAAACGCAAAATCTGGCGCAGATCTGCAAAGACGCTGATGTTCTTGTGGTCGCAGCGGGCAAGGCTGGGTTGCTTGGTGCCGAAGCAGTGCGGCCCGGGCAGGTGGTGCTGGATGTGGGCATACATGTTGGCTCGGATGATAAGCTTTGCGGCGATATGCGCACCGCAGAAGTCGAAGCGATTGTGGAGGCGGTAACGCCCGTGCCGGGTGGCGTGGGAGCCGTGACTACCTCGGTTTTAGCCTTGCACGTGGTCGCTGCCGCTGAGCGTAGATATAAGGAGGAATTGTAAATGAGACTGACACAAGATAATTGCTGCGCGATGGTCATTGATTTTCAGGAAAAGCTGATGCCCGCCATGTTTGGCAAAGATGAGCTACAAAAAAATGTGGTGAAGCTTCTTAAAGGCCTTTCGTTGCTGGAAATTCCGATGGTGATTACCGAACAGTACCCTAAGGGTCTGGGTGCCACGCTGCCCGATATTGCCGAGGCGGCGCAGGGCGCGCCCATTATCTCAAAAACCGCCTTCAGTGCGCTTGGTAACGACGATGTGCTGGGACACTTGGAACAGCTTGAGCAGTTTGGGCGCAAACAGGTGCTGGTATGTGGCATTGAGGCGCACATTTGTGTGCTGCAAACGGCGTTACAGCTTTTGGATAAGGGCCTTTCACCTATTTTTGTCACCGACTGCATCGCGTCGCGGCACCAGCCTGATCTGATGGCTGCTTTTATGCGGGCCGAACGCGAGGGCGTGCATTTTGTCAGTACCGAAATGGCGTTATTTGAAATCATGGGCTCTAAAGAGCATCCGCAGTTTAAGGCTATTTCAGCGCTAATTAAGTAACATCCAATGAAATTTGTCCATTAAGGTTAGAAGGTAAAAAGGTATGAAAACACTGCTGCATATCTGCTGCGCGCCCTGCTCAATTGCTTGCATTGAGAGCCTGCGCGGCGAAGGCATTGAGCCGACGGGCTTTTGGTTTAACCCCAATATTCACCCCTTCACCGAATACCGGGCGCGAAAAAATACGCTTGTTGACTATGCCCGAGGCATAGGACTTGATTTGGTATCACAGGGAGAATATGGGCTAAGGTCGTTTATAGCGGGGGTATCGCCAAATTTCGACGACCGATGCGGCTATTGCTATCGTGTGCGGTTTGAAGAGGCGGCGGATTACGCGGCGCAAAACGGTTTTGATACCTTTACCACAACGCTGCTGATCAGTCCTTATCAAAAGCACGAACTGATCTGCAAAGTCGCTAACGAAGTGGCAAAAAAATACCGCGTGGGCTTTTTATACCGAGATTTTCGCCCCTATTTTCGCGATGGGCAGCAAAAAGCGCGCGATCTGGGGCTGTATATGCAAAAATATTGCGGCTGCATTTTCAGCGAGGAAGATCGTTATACAAAGAGAAAGAAGATGCCCCCGCCTGCGCTTTCTTAATGATAAAAGTCCGTGTGGGCTGTTGCCCCACACCCTGTAAGCTTTTTAAAAGCATGATCAAAACATTTGTTTTGGGCGACTTTTTCTTAAGTATTAGTATTTAGACAGACTCAGCGCCCGCCATTTATGAC
>DATMYZ010000042.1:0-8990 GCA_035560675.1 Clostridia bacterium | reverse complement strand
ATGTGTTATTCTGGAAATATACAAAATGATCTATCTGGAGGGGTTAAAATGAAGCTGGTATTTTTGGAGCCGCTTGGTATTCCGCAAGAGAAGCTGGAAGCCATGGCAAAGCAAAAGCTTGGCAGCAGAGCAGAATTGGTCTTTTACAACACCCGTGTCGAGGATACTGCCACACTGATTGAACGCAGCATGGGTGCCGACATTGTTGTACTATCTAATTTTAAGTACCGCGAGGATGTGTTGTCGCATTGCCCAAACCTTAAAATGATCTGCGTTGCTTTTACCGGCGTCGACCATGTGGATATGGCTTATTGCCGCGCGCACGATATTACGGTGTGTAACTGTGCGGGCTATTCAACCGTGGCGGTTGCCGACCTTGTGTTTGGTCTGGTCATTGCGTTGCAGCGTCGGCTTATTGCCTGCGATACGGTGGTTCGAGAAGGCGGCACTAAGAATGGGTTGGTTGGTTTTGAGTTAGAGGGCAAAAAAATTGGCGTTATCGGAACCGGGGCTATTGGCCTTCGGGTCGCGAAAATTGCGCAGGCGTTCGGCTGCGAGGTAATGGCCTACAGCCGTACCCAAAAGGCGGTTGAAGGAGTGACTTATACCGATTTAGATATGTTACTCTCTTCATGCGATATCGTCTCGCTGCATGTTCCTCAAAATGCCGAGACGGTCGGGCTTATCGGAAAAGCGCAGCTTGCGCGCATGAAAAAGTCCGCCATTCTGATTAACACTGCGCGCGGCCCCGTTGTGGACAGCGCCGCGCTTTCGCAGGCACTAAAAGACGGTACTATCGCTGGAGCAGGCGTGGATGTATTTGAGACTGAACCGCCTGTTGCTATAAACCATCCGCTGTTTTCGGCACCTAATCTTATTGCGACGCCGCATGTCGCTTTCGCGACGGCTGAGTCGATGCAAAAGCGCGCAGTGGCCGTTATAGATAACCTTGCAGCCTATTTAGACAGCGAACCTAAAAATGTTGTAAAATAGAATAATGCAATTTATGAGCGGGCGATCCTGCATCAGTATGGTCATAATGTCTAAAAAGTTGACTTTTTATTTGTGGTGGATGTGTACTCAAGACAATCTTTTTGAGAATGTCCGCTAACCATTGAAATTTGCCGCCTGATCGTATAAAATAAAATTACTGATGTGACAGGGGGCGAGCAGCAATGGCGCTTATCTTTGCAGGATGTCCGAGTTCGGGGTATTTTTGCGCGAAAATGCGCTTTGCATACCGCATCAATTCGATGGGATGCATATTGTCCGGCTCTCGTTGCAATCATGAATAGAACATAGGTGCAAGCTGCGGCATAAACCGCAGCTTGTTTCGTTTTTTCAGAAAAAGGGAGGCGCTATCTATGAAAAAGGTCGCAATTGTTATGGGCTCCGACAGTGATCTGCCGGTTTTAAAGCCCGCTGTAAAAACGCTCCATCAACTTGGCATACCATTTTCAATTCGGGTGTTGTCGGCGCACCGCACGCCGGTTGAGGCTGCGGCGTTTGCCAAAACCGCCCGCGCAGAGGGCTATGGCGTCATTATTGCCGCTGCCGGAAAAGCGGCGCACCTCGCCGGTTCGTTGGCCGCGCAGACTACGCTGCCAGTCATTGGCGTTCCGGTTAAATCTGCCACGCTCGATGGTCTGGATGCTCTGCTTTCTACCGTTCAGATGCCGGGAGGCATTCCGGTAGCTACCGTTGCCATTGACGGCGCGCAGAATGCGGCGCTGCTTGCGGCAGAGATACTGGCGCTTTCTGACGATGAGCTGGCTCAAGAACTTGATGATATGCGCGTTTCTCAACATGATTCCGTTTTAAAAAGGGACAAGGCGATTGACGTCGCCGCAATCCTGGCAGAATAAAAACAGTCATCTTATTAAATCAACGACGATAAACAGGGAGGAAAAGGAAATGAATTACACAAAGGGCGCACAGCTTTACGAAGGAAAGGCCAAAAAGGTCTACGCCACCAATGATCCACAGGTCTATATTGTCGACTATAAGGATGACGCCACCGCTTTTAACGGACTTAAAAAGGGCACTATTTCCGGTAAAGGCGTTATCAACAATAAGGTTTCAAACTTCATGATGAAGCAGCTTTCTGAAAAGGCGAACATTCCCACCCACTTGATCGAGCAGATCTCCGACCGCGAAACGTTGGTGCGCAAGGTTTCCATCGTTCCGCTGGAGGTTATCGTCCGCAATGTCTGCGCAGGCTCGATGGCCAAGCGCTACGGTGTTGTTGAGGGCACGCCGCTGGTGCGTCCCGCAATGGAATTTTCTTTTAAGAACGACGAACTCGGCGATCCGATGATCAACGACGATTATGCCATTGCCTTGAACCTCGCCACCGAAGAGGAAATTGCGACTATCCGCAAATATGCTTTTGCGGTTAACGATTTTATGAAGGCTTATCTGCTGGAGCTTGGCATCAAGCTGATTGACTTTAAGCTTGAATTTGGCAAGACCGACAGCGGCGAGATAATTCTGGCTGACGAAATCTCTCCCGACACCTGCCGCTTCTGGGATGTCAAGACCAATGAGAAGTTGGACAAGGATCGTTTCCGTCGCGACCTTGGCAATGTCGAAGGCGCTTATCACGAGATTTTGCACCGCCTGATGGGCGAGTAAGCTTTTTCACCCCAACAGTTGAAAGGCGGTAACGGAATGTTTGATTCTATCCACGAGGAATGCGGCGTGTTCGGCATCCGCGCACCAAAACGCAGCGATGTGGCAGCCAGCGCCTACTATGCGCTTTATGCCCTCCAGCACCGCGGACAGGAAAGCTGCGGCATTGCAGTTAACACCAACGGCGTTATCAAATGCCACCGTGACCTGGGCCTTGTGCCAGAGGTGTTCACCGAGCGGGTGTTGGCAGAACTGGGCACCGGCACCATGGCAGTGGGGCATACCCGCTACTCCACCACCGGAACAGCCTCGCGCATTAATGCGCAACCGCTGGTGGTACGGCACGTCAAGGGCTCCATGGCCATTGCCCACAATGGCAACATTTCAAACGCATTTCAGATCAAGCAGGAGCTGGAGATGACCGGTGCGATATTCCATTCCACGAATGATTCTGAAGTTATTTCTTATGTCATCACGTCGGCACGCCTTATTGAGCCCTCGATTGAGAAGGCTATCGAAAAAGCTATGTATCGGCTTGAGGGTGCTTATTCCATGGTGGTTATGTCCCCAAGAAAACTGATTGCCGTGCGCGATCCGCATGGTTTCCGCCCGCTGTGCATCGGTCAGACAGAGGATGGTTCCATCATCTTTACAAGCGAGACTTGCGCGCTTAACACGCTTAATGCCACCTGGCTGCGCGATGTCGAACCCGGCGAGATTGTTATAGCAGATGAAAACGGATTGCGTTCAATTAAGACCCACTGCGGTCAAAATAGCGGCCTGTGCGTCTTTGAACTGGTCTATTTTGCCCGCCCCGATTCGGTTATCGACGGCGCTTCGGTGCATGCAGCGCGCTTAAAGGCGGGCGAATTGCTCTGGAAGGAGCATCCTGTCGAGGCTGACGTCGTCATTGGCGTGCCCGATTCGGGGCTGGATGCCGCGCTGGGCTTTTCAAAGGCGTCTGGCATTCCTTATGGCGTAGGTTTCATTAAAAACCGCTATATCGGCCGAACTTTCATTCAGCCCAGCCAGGGGCAGCGTCAGGATTCGGTTCGCATTAAACTCAACGTTTTGCGCGAGACCGTGGCTGGCAAGCGCGTGGTCATGATAGACGACTCTATTGTGCGCGGAACGACCTGCGCCAACATTGTTAACCTGCTGCGCCACTTCGGGGCCAAAGAAGTGCACATGCGGGTGTCATGTCCACCGTTTAGGCATCCGTGCTTTTTTGGCACCGATATCGACAGCACCGAAAATTTGATTGCCTGCCAAATGAGCGTACCCGAAATCGCTGAAAAAATCGGCGTCGATTCGCTGGGCTATCTCAGCGTTGAAGGGGTGAAGAGTATCGCAAAACCGAAATTTGGCGATTTTTGTGTAGGCTGCTTCACCGGCCAATATCCCATATCAGTACCGGAATGTGAAGTATACGATAAATTCCAGTTTGAGCTTCCCACCGGAGAAACAGATTGACTTTAAAGTAAGGGAGACGTTTTGAGATGCAAAACAGCTTTTCCGAAAGCTACCGCGCCGCGGGCGTGGATGTGACCGCAGGCTACAAGGCGGTTGAGTTGATGAAAAAACATGTGGCGCGCACCCGCACCCCCGCAGTTTTGGACACCATAGGCGGCTTTGGCGGTATGCTGATGCCGGATTTGACCGGTATTTCCCGCCCAGTCCTGGTTTCGGGCACTGATGGCGTGGGCACCAAGCTTAAAATTGCTTTTCTGCTGGGCAAACACGATACGGTCGGCATCGATTGTGTGGCCATGTGCGTCAATGATATTGTCTGCTGCGGTGCCAAGCCGCTGCTGTTCCTAGATTATATTGCGTTGGGCAAAAATACCCCCGAGCGGGTGGCCGAGATTGTCTCCGGCGTGGCGGAGGGCTGCGTGCAGTCCGGCTGTGCGTTGGTCGGCGGCGAAACGGCAGAAATGCCGGGCTTTTATGCTGAAGATGAATATGATCTTGCCGGTTTTTCAGTCGGCGTTGTTGACCAGAGTAAAATTCTTTCGCCAGAAAGCTGCCGCAAGGGTGACGTGTTAATTGCGCTTGCTTCTTCCGGTGTGCATTCAAACGGTTTTTCGCTGGTGCGCAAGGTGTTTGACGTCGAGCATGCCGATCTTAGCGGTTATCATGCTGAGCTTGGTTCTACACTGGGTGAAACGCTGCTGACTCCGACTAGGCTTTATGTGAAGTCCGCCCTAGCAGCGGTTGAAGCGGGCGGCGTGCGCAGCATAGCACACATCACCGGCGGCGGCTTCTATGAGAATATTCCTCGCGCTTTGCCAGAAGGGCTCTGCGCTAAGATTGAACGTAAGGCCGTTCGCGTGTTGCCTATTTTTGATTTGCTTGCTAAGACCGGTAGCATTCCGGAGCGCGATATGTTTAATACCTTTAACATGGGCGTCGGCATGCTGATGGTTGCTGATAAGGCCAAGGCGAACGGCGTTCTTGCTGCACTGAAAGCTTCAGACGAGAATGCCTATGTTATCGGCGAATTGACCGAGGGTGACAAGGGTGTAGAGCTGTGGTAAAGGTAGCCGTACTGGTTTCTGGCGGTGGAACAAACCTTCAGGCGCTTATTGATGCTGAAAAACGTGGAGAGCTAGGCTGTGGAAAGTTGTCACTTTGCGTCGCTTCAAGCGAAAAGGCTTATGCCATGACACGTGCTGAGAACTACGGAATCAAGACTGTTGTGGTTGCTAAAAGGGCTTACGCCGATATCAATGACTATGCAGAGGTACTGCTGGATATTTTGCGCAGCGAAGATATTGAACTGATTGTACTGGCGGGCTTTTTGACCATTTTGCCGACAGAAGTGATCGCGCAGTACCGCGATCGAATCCTCAACGTTCATCCTTCGCTGATTCCTTCGTTTTGCGGTGAGGGCTTTTACGGCTTAAAGGTGCATGAGGCGGCGCTCGCCTACGGTGTCAAGGTGACTGGCGCCACCGTTCACATGGTCAGCGAGGTAGTGGACGGTGGTCGAATTCTGCTGCAAAAAGCGGTGGATATCCAGCCGGAAGACACGCCTGAAACGCTGCAAAAACGGGTGATGCAGCAGGCCGAATGGCAGCTTTTGCCCCAAGCAACCGCCCTGTTATGCAACGACATTGCGCGAGAAAAGGAGACAAAAATCTGATGCAACTGGAGCTTTCTGATATTTTAAAACAAAACAGTTACCCCGGGCGCGGTATTATCATCGGAAAAAGTGAGGATGCCAGCCGCGCAGTGATTGCTTATTTCATTATGGGCCGCAGTGAAAACAGCCGTAACCGCGTTTTTACCGAGCGTGACGGCGGCATTATCACCGAGGCTCATGACCCTTCTAAAATGGTGGATCCGTCGCTGATTATCTACGCGCCGGTCAAGGTGTTGGCCAATGCAACAATTGTCACCAATGGCGACCAGACCGATACGGTATATGATTTTATCATGGCTGGAAAAAGCTTTGAAGAGGCGCTGAGAACTCGTACCTTTGAGCCGGATGCGCCTAATTTTACGCCGCGCATCAGTGGTGTTGTCGAACTTCACGACAGGGACTTTTCTTTTAAAATGTCGATATTGAAAAGATGCGGCGGCAATTCTGATTCTGTTGAGCGATTTTTCTTTGAGTATCTCCAGCCGGTGGCAGGACAGGGACGATTCATTCATACCTATAAGTGTGACGGCAATCCTATACCGTCGTTTGAGGGGGAGCCCGAGGCCGTGGCGATTCACGGCGATATAGACGCTTTTACCGCTTCGCTGTGGGAGAGCCTAAACCCCGACAACAAAGTTTCACTGTTTGTGCGCACCATTGCGCTGGCAACCGGAGAAACACAAACCCGCATCATCAATAAACACCGCTAACGGTAAAGGAGGAGCGAAAACGCAATGGCAAAAGAGTTGGAACTGAAATATGGCTGCAACCCCAATCAGAAACCTTCGTGCATTTTTATGGCTGAAGGTGACCTGCCCATTGAAGTTTTAAACGGCCGACCTGGGTATATTAATTTTCTGGACGCGTTCAATAGCTGGCAACTGGTTAAAGAGTTGAAGGCTGCGACCGGACTGGCAGCAGCGGCTTCTTTTAAGCATGTTAGCCCGGCGGGCGCTGCGGTGGGTGTGCCATTAGATGAGACGCTGCGTCAAATCTATTTTACAGGTGATGGTGTGTTGTCGCCTGTAGCCTGTGCCTATGCGCGGGCCAGAGGGGCCGACCGCATGTCTTCGTTCGGTGACTGGATTGCGCTTTCAGACGTTTGTGACATGACAGCAGCCAAGCTGATTCAGCACGAGGTTTCGGACGGTATTATAGCGCCAGGGTTCGACGACGATGCGCTGGAACTCTTGAAATCCAAGCGCAAGGGCGGCTATAACATCGTTAAAATAGACCCCAATTATAGTCCGGCGCCGATTGAGCACAAGGATGTTTTTGGCATCACCTTTGAGCAGGGCAGAAATGAGCTTAAAATAAACGCTGATATGCTTGAAAAGGTTGTCACCGACAACAAAGAACTACCGGAGAATGCCAAGCTTGATCTGGTGCTGTCACTGATCACGCTTAAATACACCCAGTCCAATTCGGTGTGTTATGCTAAGGGTGGGCAGGTGATCGGCGTGGGGGCAGGCCAGCAGTCGCGAGTTCACTGTACTCGTTTGGCAGGCAACAAGGCGGATATCTGGTGGCTGCGGCAGCATCCCAAGGTGCTTGCCCTGCCCTTTAGAGCTGATCTGGCGCGTCCCAACCGTGACAATGCTATCGACGTCTATATTTCAGACGACTATGAAGACGTACTTGGCACCGATGTATGGGCCAATACCTTTACGCTATGTCCCGCGCCGCTTACTGCGGCTGAAAAAAAGGAATGGCTCAATAAACTGACTGGTGTCTCATTGGGTAGCGACGCGTTTTTCCCGTTTGGGGATAATATCGAGCGAGCGCGCCGCAGCGGCGTCTGCTATGTTGCACAGCCGGGCGGCTCTATCCGTGACGATCAGGTCATTGCTACCTGCAATAAGTATAATATGGCAATGGCGTTCACCGGCATTCGGCTGTTCCACCACTAAGTTCTGAGGAGACGTGCTGATGGATATTTTAGTTGTAGGCTCGGGCGGACGGGAGCACGCCATTATTAAAAAGCTTAAAGAATCCCCCAAAACCGGGCGTATTTATGCGATGCCCGGTAATGGTGGTATTGCGGCTGACGCTGAGTGTGTTGAGATTAAGACAACCGATATTGTTGGTGTGGTGGCTTTCGCCAAGGAAAAAGCAATCGACTTCGTCGTCGTAGCTCCTGATGACCCGCTGGTGCTCGGCATGGTTGATTCACTCAATGAGGCCGGAATACCCGCATTTGGACCTAAAAAAGCTGCTGCCGCCATTGAGGGCAGCAAGGTGTTCTCAAAATGGCTGATGAAAAAGTATGGCATTCCGACGGCGGACTATGAGTCGTTTGACGATGCCCAACAGGCAATAGCCTATCTTAAGCAGCAAAACAAATACCCCGCAGTCATTAAAGCCGACGGTCTGGCTTTGGGTAAAGGGGTCATTATCCCGGAGAATGAGGCTGATGCCATAAAAGCCGTACGTGAGATGATTGAAGATGGCGCATTTGGCGACAGTGGTCGCCGCGTTGTCATAGAAGAATTCCTGACTGGTGTCGAGGTTTCGGTGCTGGCCTTTACCGACGGCAATATCGTCGTACCGATGGTCTCCTCTATGGATCACAAGCGTGCGTACGACAACGACGAGGGGTTGAACACAGGCGGCATGGGCACTATCGCGCCCCATCCGATGTATACCCCTGAGTTGCAGGCACGCTGTATGGCGGAAATTTTTCTGCCCACCATACGCGCGATGAAGCAGGAAGGCCGAGAATTCCGCGGTTGTCTTTACTTTGGCCTGATGCTTTGCGCCGAAGGTCCTCGCGTCATTGAATATAACTGCCGTTTCGGCGATCCTGAAACGCAGGTGGTATTGCCGCTGCTGGAAGGTGATTTACTTGACATCATGCTGGCTACTGCCGAGGGGCGTCTTTCCGACGTAAAGGTAGGACAAAAGCCCGGCGCGGCTGCTTGCGTTATTATCGCTAGTGGCGGGTATCCGGTGGCATACCAAAAGGGCTACGCGATTCATGGCCTTGACGCAGCGGGCGGCGCTCAGAATGTCACGGTTTATCATGCGGGTACGACTCTTGAAAATGGTGTTTTCAAGAGTAACGGCGGACGGGTGCTCGGCGTTGCCGCCACCGGAAACACGCTGAAAGCCGCGCTGGATACAGCCTATGGTGCCACGGCGGGCATCGGGTTTAAAAACAGCTTTTATCGGCACGACATCGGTAAAAAGGTACTTTATTAGGTAAGACATATAA
>DATMYZ010000041.1:0-4314 GCA_035560675.1 Clostridia bacterium | reverse complement strand
TCATGCCGCAGTGGACACTGGCTGTTGTGTGGCAGAACATTTTTAACAGCAACGAGATAACGGGTGCATCAAATGGTCTTCTCGTTACGCTGCTGAATATCAAGATGCCTCTTTGGTGGTGCAAGGGTTTATTCCCTTGCGTTGTGGTGCTCTCAATGCACTATGCCGCCTTTGCATATATTCTAATTGGCGGCATATTCCGCAATATGGACGCCAATCTTGAGGAAGCCGCAACCATTCTGAACACACCTAAGCTCAAAACCTTTTTCCGTGTTACACTGCCGATGGTCACACCGGCTGTCATGTCCACTATTTTGTTGGTATTCGGTAGCGCCATGGGCAGCTACCCCGTGCCGCATTATCTGGGATTGACCACTCTTTCAACTAAATATGTGGGTATGAACGTCAACCGGATAGGCGAGGCAAGCATTCTGGCTGTCATCATGATGTTGTTTGGTGTAGCAATTCTTCTGGTCAATCAGCTTAGCACCAGTGGCAGAAAGAGCTATACCACCGTGACTGGAAAGTCCGGGCAGAGTAGCGAGATAGACCTTGGTCGTGTCGGTAAATATGCGATTGCGATAGTCTTTGTCATTCTGACTGTCATGACTAGCATCTTCCCAATTATCTCATTTGCAACCGAAACGTTTTTACCAAACCCGGGCGACTACAGCTTTTTGACGACCGGCGACTGGAGCAACCTGACAACCAAATGGTGGTTGACCTCAGAGAATGTTACCGAAAACGGCATGTATGGCCAGTATGGCATTCTATACAACACCACCATCAAAAATGCCTTTAAGGGAACGCTCATTGTTTCGGCAATCTGTGCGCTGATTGCGGGTACCATCGGTATGCTGGTGGGCTACAGCGTCAGCAAAAACCGCCGGAGCAAATGGGCGGGTTATGTCAACAGTATGGCGTTTCTACCTTATCTGCTGCCATCGCTGGCGGTGGGCGTATCATTCTTCATCTTCGGCTCCAGTATGGGCATCTACAACACTTATCTGCTCTTGATTCTGGCGGGCGTCGTCAAATATATCCCGTTTGCAAGCCGAAGCTCTTTAAACTCTATGCTGCAACTGAGCGGAGAAATTGAAGAAGCGGCTATCATACAGAATATTCCGTGGCATAAGCGTATGATCAAAATCATCATTCCGATTCAGAAGGCATCTATCATTAGCGGCTACATGCTGCCGTTCATGACCTCGCTGCGTGAGCTGACGCTGTTTATGCTGCTCTGCTCGCAGAACAAAATATTGACGACACTGCTTGATTATTTTGATGAAATGGGGCTCTACGCCTTCTCAAGCGGTATCAACCTGATGCTTATCGTCATTATAATCGTTTGCACGCTCATTGTTAACAAGCTCACCGGCGCCAGCCTGGATAAGGGAATTGGAGGAAACTGATATGCCTGAAATTGTGCTGAGTCATATTACCAAGCGATGGGAGAAGTTTTACGCCGTCGATAACCTCGACCTCGTTATTAAGGATAACGCCTTTGTTACGTTACTGGGGCCCTCGGGCTGTGGCAAGACGACTACCCTGCGCATGATTGCAGGCCTTGAAACCCCCACGAGTGGGAAAATCACCATCGGTGGTGTCACGGTGTTCGACAGCGAGCGGGGCATTAACGTGCCCCCGAACAAAAGGCGTGTGGGATTTCTGTTTCAAAACTATGCATTGTGGCCGAACATGACTGTCTATCAAAACATTTCTTTCGGCCTTAGCAACATCAAGGAAGAGATGGCCAAAATCGATTTTGAAACCCGCAAGGCGGATACCCTGATCCGAATTCTCAAAAAATCGACCGACATTGTCAAAAGCATCAATGAATGTAAAGATAAAAACGGAAAAATAGATCCGGCCCGCGCGCTTATCAAGCTAATTGACAGCTATGAAATATCGGCCCATACAGCCAAAACGCTGCTCGGGTATAAGTTAAACGAGGCGTTAAACGCCGATGTGCTGGCTAAGGCGCGCATCATCGAGTTGGAGGCACAGATAGAAAACGTCCGTAAAAAATACAACGCCGAGGGCATTGAACTTAACGGTAAATTTGAGCTGACCCAAAACGGGCAGGTGCTCAAGCAGAACAGAAAGCTTACCGACGAAGAGATTGATCTCATCGTGCGCCGCGTTTCTAGAATTGTCAAAATTGGCATGTTTATGGACAGATACCCCAGCGAGCTGTCGGGTGGACAGCAGCAGCGTGTCGCTATAGCCCGCACACTTGCCCCTGAGCCTGCCGTTTTGTTCATGGATGAGCCGCTTTCGAACCTTGACGCCAAGCTGCGCCTTGAAATGCGCTCTGAGCTGCAAAGACTACATATAGACACCGGTAGCACGTTCATTTACGTGACGCACGACCAGATGGAGGCAATGACCCTTGCCACCAGTATTTGTTTGATTGATAACGGTGTTTTGCAGCAATATGACGCGCCCTTGAATGTGTATAACAAACCTAATAACCTGTTTGTTGCCGATTTTGTCGGCAACCCTGCCATCAACTTTGTTGAAGCAAAGGGCAGTCAGCAGAGTGATGGCTCCATTTCCATGACCTTTTTTGACGGTATTGCGGCATCCTTTGCGCCGATCCAAAAGCTGAATCTGGAGGAATGGTTCCAAGAATCGGAGCGGCAGGACAGCGAGCGGCTTGAGGCGGAAAAGAAAAAACAGGCCGGCAAAAAAACGGTTGAGAAAGGGAACAAGGACACAGCCTTTAAATATCACATTGCTAAGATTGGTGAGATGGAAACACTGGAAGATGACTATGTTGCTTCTAATGACGACTTTGTTATCGGTATTAGGCCGGAGTTTATTCGCCTGAGCGACGGCGGCGCTATAGAGGGCGAAATATACAGCGCAATGCCCACTGGCATGGAAACCACGGTTAAAATTAAGGTCGGCGATTTCTTACTCACGGGCGTGGTCTTTGGGGGCGTGATTTATCAGATTGGCCAAAAAGTTCGTCTGGACTTTAGCGGCGATGCCATTGTTTTGTTCAGCCGAAAAAACGGTAAAATGATTGCTTCAGGCTCTATTTTAATCAACTAAGAATCGATGGATATGACTGCCGCGGTTTTACTTTGGCGGTCATTTCTATCATTGCGACTAAAAGAGGATGGCGTATGTGATGATAAAAGCGGTTATTTTTGATCTTGACGGCGTCTTGGTTCACACTGATCGGTTCCATTTTATGGCATGGAAACGTCTTGCCGACGAGTTGAATATTCCGTTTGACGAAGTGTTTAACCAGCGCCTGCGCGGGCTCTCTCGCATGGACAGCCTGGATGAAATATTAAAAATATCCAACAAGCTTTACTCCGTAACAGAGAAAAATCTATTGGCCGAACGAAAAAACAGTACCTACAAAAGTTTGATAGCAAACATGACCCCCTCGGATGTTACGCAGGAAGTGCTGAACACGCTCGAAGTGCTAAGACAGAGGCGCCTCTACCTTGCGGTGGGCAGCAGCAGTAAAAATGCCTATTTTATTCTTGAGAAGACGGGATTGTATCCCTGCTTTGATGCGGTGGCGGACGGCACAATGATTGCACACGCCAAGCCTGATCCAGAGGTGTTCCTAAAGGCTGCGGGGCTTTTGGGGGTGGCGCCCGGCGAAGCCGTTGTCGTTGAGGATGCGCGCGCTGGCATAATGGCCGCAAAGACGGGCGGATTTATGGCAATAGCGGTCGGCGAAGCCCGGTCTTGTAAGCTGGCTGATGCCGCACTAGACCGATTTTTAGATTTGCCGGAGCTTCTGACATGTTTTAAGCATTTTAAGATCAAAAAGACGTAGAAATCTTTTGCTCCAATTAAAATCATGCTAAAATTAACACAGACGTCAAGCAAGGAGCTATTCGTCTAAAACTAATAACGCTTTTAGGGAGTATGCTATGCGAACAAAAATACTGGCATTATTTTTGACAGCAACATTGCTGCTTGGCGCTTGTGTCTCAAAAAGTACAGCAACCTACACGTTTTCTCCCAATGAGGACGAGCGCCTTATGATTTATACCTCCCACAAGCAGGAGGTCTACGGCCCTATTATTAAAGAGTTTGAAGAGCGTACCGGTATCTGGGTTCAGGTGGTTGACGGCGGCACCAGCGAGATCCTCGAACGCATAGAGTCTGAAAAGGATGCCCCGGTGGCCGATCTAATGTTTGGTGGCGGCATCGAAAGCCTGCTGGCCTATTCAGAGTGCTTTGAACCCTACACATGCAGCCAGCTGCCACAGATAAAAGCCGCTTTGATTCCTGAAAGCCACCTGTGGACACCCTTTTCGGTTATTCCAATGGTGATTATAT
>DATMYZ010000040.1:0-4487 GCA_035560675.1 Clostridia bacterium | reverse complement strand
AAATAACATGGTGGGCTATTTTGAATCTCAAAACGAAATTATGGTGTTTTTATCTGACAATGTCACCGGAGACGAGCTAACCGATATCGACGCCGAAATACGCAATATCAGTAACGTGGCATCGGTGACCTTCATCAGCCGTGAAGACGGCCTGAAGACATGGATGAAGGAACTTGGGGACGACGGTACGCTGCTTGAATGGCTCATTGAGGATAACCCGCTTCAAAACTCCTATCGTCTTGTCGTCAAAGATCTTTCGAAGATGCAGGAGACGATAGAACTGGTTGGTTACATAGACGGCGTGGATACGATAAGCGCTTCGAATGAGGTAGCACAGGCCGTAACAGGGCTTAAACAGGCGGTTTCCGCTGGCGGGCTAGCGGTCATTGTATTACTGGCGGCGGTATCGTTAAGCATTGTTTCAAACACCATTAAGTTGACTGTCTTCAACCGAAGAAAAGAAATCAGCATCATGAAATATGTCGGGGCTACAGACGCTTTTATCAGGCTACCGTTTTTGTCAGAGGGTATACTGCTGGGCTTTATCTCTGCAACCATTGCCTTTTTTATGCTGTGGGGTGGCTATGCGGCCTTTGGGCATTGGGTCAGCCAGAGCACTTTTTATTGGGCGTCTCTGGTTGTTGGTCAGCTGGTCACATTTAAAGCGGTTGCAGCCAGGCTTTATCTGTATTTTCTGGCTGCCGGCGTCGGAATAGGCGCGTTGGGTAGTGTGTTTTTTGTAGGCAGATATATTAAAGTTTAATATTTTTAGTAAGATAACTGAAAGTATTTGTCACGTACGCTTACAGTTTTTTTACAATCCGGTCATGTAATGTATGTGGAGAGGTGGTATTGTGAAAGGAATAAGACGGGCGGCGGCGTGTCTGGTCGCTCTGCTTATGCTCGTGCCGGTATCGCCGACAACGCTTGGCGCCGACGCGGACGACTATAAGGATCAGCTGAATTCGCTTTCCTCAAAGTACGATGAACTTGAAAAGCAGCAAAAAGCCATTCAGTCCCAAATTGATAAGGCTAAATCAGAGAAGGACAAGCATCTTATGCAAAAAAAGCAGCTTGATAACCAGATTTATGGCGTCCGCCAGCAAATTACGGTATTAAGCGATAAAATTACGTTGCTTGAGCAGGGCATCAGCAAGAAAGAGGAGGAACTCCAAGATCAGCAGACCCAGATTGAGGATAACTTTGACTTGCTTAAAAAAAGGCTACGTGTGATGTATAAGACCGGTAATGCCAGCGTGCTCGGGCTTGTGCTCGGGGCGGAGGATTTTACGCAATTTTTGTCCCATGCGCAGGTTACTGCCCGCGTGGCCCAGCATGACCGCGACTTGATTGAGGATATGCGCAAGAAGCTCGCTGAGATAAAATCAGTAAAAGATGCTATTGAATCTGACAAGGTTGAGTTGGAAGCGTCTAAGGGTCAGCAGGCTCAAAAGCAGAATCAGCTTGCCCAGCAGCTTTTGCAGACGCAGGATCAGATACAGGATATCGAGGCCCTTGAAAAGGACTATAAGGCCAATCAGGCGCAGCTGACTCAGCAGATGAAGGAAGTTCAGGCTGAGGTGGACGCCATTTATGCTAAGATTGATTCCACCGGAACCTATGACGGCGGCATTATGCTTTGGCCTGTAGCGGGCTACAAAACCGTTACCTCGGACTACGGCTGGCGTTTTGGCGGTACCGATTTCCACACCGGCATTGACATTGCGCGCACTAATTCGGCGGGCCAGGGCATCTACAACAAGCCGATATTAGCGGCCGCTGATGGCAAGGTTGTGTTTACGCAAACTAGCTATGTTTCAGGCCGTGGCTATGGCATCTATTTGATCATTGATCACGGTGGCGGTATCTCGACGCTTTATGGTCATACAAGCAGTTTGAAGGTAAAGGTTGGCGAAACAGTTACCCGCGGACAGACCGTAGCGTATGTTGGCTCGACCGGCTGGTCAACAGGGCCGCATCTGCACTTTGAGGTGCGGGTCAACGGTAAATACACCAATCCTTGGCCTTATCTGAAATAGCTTTGTCTGCCAGTATTGTTTTCACACTAGCGAAAAGACGTCTGTATG
This sequence comes from Clostridia bacterium, assembly GCA_035560675.1. Lineage (GTDB taxonomy): Bacteria > Bacillota > Clostridia > Oscillospirales > Ruminococcaceae > Yanshouia. The sequence goes on along the minus strand of DATMYZ010000040.1, from coordinate 2,400 downwards.
GCTGATTTTTCCTGTCGCTTGTTACAGAGGCGGGAAGCAGCCTCATGTTTTTCTCGCACTTGCAGGACACTAATATCTTTGGGAAGCTTACGAACCCTTATTAATGTGAGAACAGTATAAAACCACCTGAAAAGGAGAGCCCAATGAACAGAAAAATTACACTGGGCGGCGCTGTGACGCTGGCCATTATGTTTTCCACCGTCACGTTTATCATGACAATGATCTATGCTCAAAAAACCTTTGACAGCCGTGTATTCAACATCAAGGAACGTGAGACTATGTACGCCAAGCTGGCGGAGGTTGACCGTTTGGTTCGGCAGAAATATTTTAATACCATTGACGAAGATACGCTGGGTGAGAATCTTGTTCGCGGTTATATTGCGGGCATTGAGGATAAGTACGGCATCTATCTGACCGCTGAGCAATATGCCGAAACACAGAGTGACTACGACGGCAGAATGGTGGATATCGGCATCATCTGTTCGCCCGATCCCGGCGGATATATTCTAATTGATAAGGTTTATGCCGACTCTCCAGCGGCAGTGTCAGAACTTGCCAAAGGCGATTTGATTATTAAGGTGGATGAACTGGCTGTCACTGCGGAAAGCTATGAGGCAGCCGTAGATGCACTAAAGGGCGAGCCAGGCACGACGGTGACGGTTCTGGTGCGTCGTGGCAGCCTTGAAAAAAGCTACACCATCACTCGCCGTAAGGTCGAGGTGCCCACCGCAGAGGGACGTATGATCGGCAGCGTCGGCTATATACGCATCTCGCAGTTTAATGATAACACGCCCGATCAGTTTTTTAAGGTGATGGGCCAACTGATGGATAACGGTGCTCAAGCGCTTGTGTTTGATGTGCGTGGCAATCCAGGAGGAACGATTGAATCGGTCGGCAAAATACTGGATAAACTGCTCCCCGAGGGCCCGATTATTTCGGCGACTTATCGCAACAGTACAACGCCGCAGGTGCTGATTACCAGCGACGCCGAAGAAATAAAGCTGCCAATGGCGGTGCTGATCAATTCCAAATCGGCCTCAGCCGCGGAGCTGTTTGCACAGGCGCTCAAGGACTATAACAAGGCAAAGGCCATTGGTGTGACCACCTATGGCAAGGGTTCAATGCAGGAGATTCACAAGCTTTCGGATGGCTCGGCGCTCGACTTTACCGTGGCGCGCTACAACCCGCCGAAATCTCCTAACTTTGAGGGTATCGGTGTCAAGCCGGATTATGAAGTCAAGCTGTCGGCCGATCTTGAAAAGGAGCTTGAAAACTTGGATGAAAACAGTGACCTTCAGCTGAAAAAAGCGCTGGAAGTGGTTGCGGCCATCATCAGAGATCAGGCCGAGCCCGGAACGGCTGAGCCGGATCCCGCCGCCAGCACCCCGGAAAGCATTAGCGGTAGCAGTGAGAGCGATGTGTACGTTTACAACGGCGAGGATGACGATGAAAGCGAAGATGACGTTTCGTCTGACGCGAGCAGCGACGCCGACAGCGAGTCTGAGAATGCCGCTTCAGATTAAGGCTGAATAAGCAGCGGTAAGAGCGCTTTATCATTGGCCTGCCAGTTTGTGTTATAAAAAAGCGGCTGTGTTTGCGTCACAGCCGCTTTTAGAGCATAACAAACCGTAATCAATGCGAAGTACGGCGCATATAGATGTGTACGGGTACTGGTGCTGTTGCTTCATTAAATCGCAGGTGTTTTCAGCAGATGTTGCGGTCAATATCATTTTTGTGATCTGCCCTGTCGCACAGAAATATTAGCGCTTTATTTCATTTTTTCGCTCAAGGATTGGCATCAGCAAATACGTGCTAATACTGTTGGATGTTTTTAGAAAAAATTGAGCTTGACACAAAGGGATACTTTTTAATATAATACATCTATTGCAATCCTTTAAAGGAGGATAACATCATGGCAAAGGAAAAGACCCAGGTCAGTGAAATGACCAGGGAGGAATACCAGTCGCTGCGTGAAGAGTTGGAAAATTTAAAAACGGTTGAGCGCAACGAGATTTCAGAAAAGATAAGAATTGCCCGTGGTTTTGGCGATCTTTCTGAAAACAGCGAATATGATGAGGCAAAGAACGACCAGGCTCGCGTGGAAGCACGTATCAGCCGGTTGGAGGAGCAGCTTAAAAACGTTTCTATAGTAGAGACGATCAACACTGATTATGTTGCTATTGGCACCAAGGTGGTTTTGCTGGATATGGAGTTTGGCGATGAGGCTGAATACCGTATTGGCAGCAGTGCTGTCGGAAGTGGCGAAGATGTCATTACTGTCGATTCCCCTGTAGGGCATGCCATTATTGGCAAGCGGGTGGCGGATATTGTTAGTATTGATACCCCCAGCAAGAAAACTTATCAAATGAAAATTTTAAGCATTAGCAAATAGAGAAATGC
>DATMYZ010000039.1:0-2431 GCA_035560675.1 Clostridia bacterium | reverse complement strand
GCGTGGCAATAGCCGAATATGGCAGATAGTCATGGTCTGCATTAGTCCAACCATGACTATAAGATGTTGAAAGAGGTGCAAATAATGCTGGATACAGCGATCATCGGCTATGGACCGGCGGGTATTTCCGCCGCGCTTTATCTTCGCCGTGCAAACAAAACCGTCGTGCTTATCGGCAAGGATGCCGGTTCGCTTCAAAAAGCTGAGAAAATCGAAAACTATTTTGGCCTCTCCACACCGATAGCGGGCTCTGAGCTGGCCGCCATCGGCATTGCGCAGGCTAAGGCGCTCGGTGCCGAAATCGTCAACGATGAGGTGCTAGATCTTTCCTGGGATGGCGCTTTTACTATAACCTGCAAAGGCAGCTACTATGAGGCTTCTTCAGTTATTTTGGCAACCGGTTCGGCACGCAAGACGCTCCCTATTATGGGGCTGGCTGACCACGAGGGACGCGGTGTCAGCTATTGCGCCGTTTGTGATGCGTTTTTTTACCGTGGTAAGACCGTGGGCGTGCTAGGCGACGGCAGTTATGCGCTGCACGAGATAAGCAACCTTCAGCCGGTGGCAGAAAAGGTGCTACTGCTGACCAACGGCGCTGCCATCCCCGATGCGCTGCCTGAAAAAGTCGTCGCCATCACGGAGCCTGTCGTTGAAATATTCGGCGAACAAACCGTGGAGGGCGTCAAGCTTAAAAACGGTGAGGTGCAAGCGCTCAATGGTGTTTTTGTCGCACTGGGCAGTGCTACCGCAGGCGACTTTGCCCGCAAAATCGGCGCGGAACTCAAAGATGGACGCATCGTCACAGATAATGAGATGCAGACCGCCCTACCAGGCCTTTTTGCTGCGGGCGACTGCATTGGCGGGTTGATGCAGGTGGCTACAGCCGTTTCAGAAGGGGCACAGGCCGCTATGAGCACATTGAAATTTTTGCGCGAAAGGGCCAAGAGCTGATGAATCCGACTGTTTTAATCACTGGCGGTTCGCGTGGTATCGGCGCACAGACTGTAAAAACTTTTTACAGAAATGGGTATGACGTCGCGTTTTGTTACCATCATGCAGACTATGCCGCACGGCAACTAACATCAATATTGCCTGGGGTAATAAGCATTCAGGCTAATTTAGCCGATGCTCATCAGATTGATACAATGGCCCAACAGGTGCTTTCTGCCTTTGGACATGTGGACGTGCTGGTATTAAACGCCGGCATTTCACTCCAAAAGTTGTTGCCTGACACCACCGTTGAAGAGTGGGATAATCTTTTTGCCGTCAACCTTCGATCTATGTTTTTATGCTGCCGGGCGATCTTACCCGCCATGATTGTCAAAAAGTCGGGCTCAATTGTTACGGTGTCCTCAATGTGGGGGCAATGTGGTGCCTCTTGCGAGGTCGCCTATTCCGCCAGCAAAGCTGGGGTGATCGGTTTTACGAAGGCGTTGGCCAAGGAAGTCGGGCCTTCGAACATACGGGTCAACTGTGTGGCACCCGGTGTCATCGATACCGACATGAATGTGGCACTGTCTCCGAAAGATATCGCCTGCCTGCGCGAGGAAACGCCGCTCGGGTGCATTGGTACCGCCGAACAAGTGGCACAGGCCATTTACACCCTTGCTTCACCGGGCTCTGCCTTTATTACCGGGCAAGTGCTGGGGGTCAATGGCGGTTTAGTAATGTAATATTATCTACCTGTTATACAATTGGTTTAATTTAATGCCAAAAGGCGACTGAGGAAATGAAATCCTCAGCCGCCTTTCTAAATATACACTTGTCGTCTTAAAGTCGTTTATTGCCTCATAAACAGTTATAAAAATCAACACAGACACTATTTAATAGAAGTCGCCCACGGGGCAGTGACCTTAGCTTCGGTAAGCACTAATTTCTTCATCGAAAAAACAAAAGATAGCCAACAAATATGACTGGGACTGCAATGTAAAGTACGACGCCCCACTCAACGTCAGAATCAACTTTTTTATCATGGATCGCTATTACTTGAGGCTTGCTGCTTTCTGTAGTTCTACCAAAGTTGTCAGCTAATTGCAAAGCAAGCTGAGCCTCACGACGCAAACATAGCAGCACCCAGACTCGCTCCTACGCACCCATAAAAAACCACATAGATGATAATGCTTGCAATAGTCCACTTAATAAGTGAACTTGCCTTTTTAGGGGTGGCACCCTTCATTGCAAAATATAGAATCAGACCAACAAGCGGGATGAAGAAGGACAGGATATTTAAGCCAATACTCGGCTTATCCTCAGGATTCAGCGCCTCGTCGTTTGCTGCTACACCGCAATGGACACAGATTACTGCCTTGTCATCAATTTCTTTGCCGCAATTTTTGCAAAACATGTTTGATACCTCCGAATGTCGTTTTTCTGCATGCTGTCAATAAAAACGCAAAGCATATAGCTTTATGTTTCTAAACAAATATAATTG
>DATMYZ010000038.1:0-2240 GCA_035560675.1 Clostridia bacterium | reverse complement strand
TTATTATAGTCAGAGTGCTACGCGGTCTCTTTATGAGCATAATGGGATTCAAAATTATGTTCGTGAGTGGCAAATCACAGCTTGTAACCATATTTGTTTTAACACTTTTTCTGGTCGCCATAATATCATCATTGTTGGGTGTCAACATATAAACAAGATATCTGGCCTACATACGAATTTTAACTTTTGCCCCCGTCCAGCACATGAACTTACATGTGCTGGACGGGGGTTTATCATCTTGACACCGGGGGCAACATGGCATATTCTTTTTACAAGATAAGTTGTTATTTTCCTGGCTGCCCTTATTTTTTTGAGAGGGGGAATTCATCTGGCACTGCCACAAAAACTTGCGCCAGACAATCGAAAGATTGCAATCTATGCGCGAAAATCCAAGATAACCGAAACCGGCAAGAGCGTCGAAAACCAGATAACCAAATGCAAAAGCTACGCCAATCTAAAATTTGATGCCGGTGATGACGATATACTAGTCTATCAGGACGAGGGCTTGTCGGGCTATTACTCTGACCGCCCCGCCTATATGCGCATGCTCGATGATATCCGTCAAAATAAAATCCGCGCGGTGATCTGCTATAAGTTTGATCGAATCAGCCGTCGGACGCTTGACCTTTTGAATCTGGTCGAACACCTGAAAACTAAGCACATCGCCTTTATATCCTGCACTGACGATGTTGACACCAGCAGCCGAATCGGTAAAATCCTCATGTCACTGCTGGCCTCGATCTCAGAATTCGAGCGCGATATCATCGCGGAGCGCATCGCCGATAATATGTATGAGCTTGCCAAGGAAGGGCGCTGGCTGGGCGGCACAACCCCAACCGGATTTTACTCCAAAAAAGAGTATATCGTCACGCATGGCAAAAAGACGTCCATCAACCATCTGGAGCCTGTTCCGGAGGAGCAGGAGATAGTCAGGGGAATCTATGAAACCTTTTTGAAAAACCGCAGCTTAGGCAAGGTGGTCGAATGGGCGGAAGAGCGCAAATATCTCAGTAAAAATAAATGTCACTATACCAACATCAGCATTCGAGATATCATAAAAAACCCCGTCTACGCAATCGCAGACGAGGATACCTATGATTATTTTAAGGCCTTCTCGGTACCGATTTATGCCGAGACGACCGATTTTAATGGTATTAATGGTCTTATGGTCTACAATAAGACTGAGCAGACAAAAGAATTGAGAGACAGTTCCACCGCCATTCACCCCGAATATGTCAAGCGAAGCGAAATCCGCGACATTTCAGAGTGGATTATTTCGGTTGGCAAGCACAAAGGGCTTATCAGCGGCAAGGAGTGGATTCGCGCCCAAAGCATTCTGGAGGATAACCGCAGCCTGTACGCCCGCCCCAACGAGGAAAGCCGTTCGCTGCTTTCGGGTTTGATTGCCTGCCCCATTTGCGGTGAGAATATGTACACCCGCAAACTGAGCGGTCGCTATACCAAAGAGGGCGTTCCGCGTTTTAATTATGTGTGCAAAACCAAGTTCCATGACCGCCACGCCTGCAGAAGCAAGGATATCAACGGAAACGAGCTGGACGTCTTTGTTCTGGAAAGTATCTGCGCCATGAACGATCCCGACAATGACTACTATGAGTTGCTGATTGCCTCAAAGGATTCGTTATCGGGTTCGGGCGAAAAGCATGAAGCAGAAAAGCAGCGGCTACAAAAGCGGTTGTCTGAAATTGAAAAAGAGATTTCGTCTCAAACACAGACTATGCGCGGCGCTTCGCAAGCAATTAAAAATGCGCTGATGGCGGATATTGAAAACCTTGCCAACGAACAAAGCAAGTTGGAAGACCGCCTCACGGTTATTCACGCGGAGCAGCAGAACTGTGCAACGCAGCTCGTAGACATGGTGCACCTGCGCGAAATCATCGCATCGTTCCCAAAACTGCTGCCGGTGCTGTCCTATCAAGACAAAATGGAACTTGTCCGCGCCGTGCTTGAAAAAGTGGTTGTCGCACCCGACGAAAACAAAGATTTGCAGGTGCATCTGTTCTTAAAAGGGGCAAAAACGCCCGATTTAGGCCAAAATGGACACGAAACCGGTACTATGTGTCAATCGGACGCGGGTAGCATTTTCTATACACCTTGAAGCATATGTCGCAAACCGTGTTCCCTTCTCATAATCAAAGGTAGAAACCGCCTTTATCAGCCCTATGGTGCCTATAGAAATGAGATCGTCCTGATCCTTGATATTAGAGTAGTACTTTTTGATA
>DATMYZ010000037.1:0-4305 GCA_035560675.1 Clostridia bacterium | reverse complement strand
TTTTAAAATTTATCTCTTGATTTTTGATGTTGAATGTTGTATATTATATTAGCACTCAAATATAAAGAGTGCTAATATAAACAACATAACAGGAGGCTTAGCTGTGTCTAAAAAGCAATTTAAGACAGAATCCAAACGGATTTTGGATCTGATGGTAAATTCTATTTACACAAACAAAGAGATTTTTTTGAGAGAGCTCATATCGAACGCCAGCGATGCCATTGATAAGCTTTATTTTCGCTCGCTGACCGATCAGTCGGTCGGAAAGAGTCGGTCTGACTTTGCCATTACACTCAAGTTGGATAAAGAAGTTCGTCAAATCAAAATTTGCGATAACGGCATTGGCATGACCAAGGAGGAACTAGATCAGAACCTTGGAACCATTGCGCACAGTGGATCAGGCGAGTTTGTCAAGCAAAACGAGTTGAGCGAGGATATTGACATCATCGGTCAATTTGGCGTCGGTTTTTACTCGGCGTTTATGGTGGCAGACAAGGTTACTGTCGTCAGCCGTGCCTTTGGCTCGAATGAAGCCTATTGCTGGGAGTCTGAGGGCGGAGAAGGCTATACCATCACAGAAGCCGAAAAGGAGGAACCCGGTACCGAGATTACGCTGCATATCAAGCCGGACAGCGAGAATGAGCACTATACAGAATTTTTAGAACAGTACCGCCTTTCGTCCATCGTCAAGAAATATTCGGATTATATCCGTTACCCGATACGCATGGACATGGAACGCCAGCGCCCCAAGGCGGGCGCACCCGAAGATTCGCATGAAATGGAGACTGTTGTTGAAGCGACGACGCTCAACAGCATGGTGCCCCTCTGGAAGAAGAGCAAAAAGGATGTCACCGACGAGGAATATAAGTCCTTTTACAAAGAGAAATTTTACGATTACGCTGATCCACTTCGGATTATCCACCAAAAGGCAGAGGGCACAACCGAGTATCAGGCGCTGTTGTATATTCCGTCCAAGGCGGATTACAATTACTATTCCAAAGAGTTTGAGCGCGGGCTTCAGCTTTATTCGAGCGGTGTCATGATTATGGAACGCTGTTCTGATCTGCTTCCAGAATATTTTGGTTTTGTCAAGGGACTAGTGGACAGCGAAGATCTCTCGTTAAATATTTCGCGCGAGATGCTTCAGCACGACCGCCAGTTAACCCTGATCCGAACCGCATTAGAGAAGCGTATTAAAAATGAATTGGTTGAATTGCGTGATAAGAATCGCGAGGAATACGAAAAGTTCTGGAATACGTTTGGTCTGACGATCAAATTCGGCATTTATCAGTCTTTTGGTGCCAACCGCGAGCAGCTTGAAGAAATGGTCCTGTTCCGCAGAGCCTCTGACGGCAAGCTGGTGACCTTTAAAGAATATACCGAGGCCATGCCCGAGGAGCAGAAATATATTTATTATGCGGCGGGTGACAGTTTTGAAAAGCTTTCAAAGCTACCGCAGGCCGAGCTGCTCAAAGATAAGGGCTATGACCTTCTGTGCCTGACTGAGCATGTGGATGAATTCCTGATGCAGGTGCTGCACACCGTTCAGGAGAAGGAGCTACGTTCTGTATCATCCGGTGATCTCGGCCTTGAAAGTGAAGAAGAAAAGGCCGAGCAAGAAAAGAAGGAGATCGATAACAAAGAGCTGTTTGAATTCTTGAAGGAGTCGCTGGATGGCAAGGTCACACAGGTATGCCTGTCTTCGCGGTTAAAAAGCCATCCCGTTTGCCTCTCGGCAAAGGGTTCGGTTTCTATTGAGATGGAGAAAGTGCTCAACGACATACCAGGTAACCAGAAGGTCAAGGCAGAGCGTGTACTGGAGCTCAATGGTGGGCACCCGATGTTTGATAAGCTGGTGTCGCTGTGGCCGGATGACAAAGAGAAGCTCAACACCTATGCGCAGCTACTGTATGATCAGGCGCTGCTGATCGAGGGACTACCTATTGAAGATCCGATCAGATTTTCTAACGCTGTTTGTGAGCTGATGCAATAAACAAATTAGCAAAAAAAGAACAGACGCCGACTAGGCGCCTGTTCTTTTTATATCAAATATTAGAACGGACAATTAAAACTTGCTAGTAGCGTAGCCATGAAAGATTGCGGCGTCAGGACTAGTTTTTTGCGTAGATCATCGGTGTATATCGTATACCCTGTGTATTTTGCTCGGGGCCGTTGGGCATAAATCCCAGTCTACGGTAAATCTCAATGGCATAAGGCGAAGAATTAACTGTAATAATATCGCCGGCGCTATTTGCTAGCGCTGTCTCAAACAGTGCGCGGCCTATTCCTCTTCGATGATATGTTCCATCCACGAAAAACAGCGCAATATGTCCGCCGCCATTTCTAAGGGCAATTACCCCCACAAGGCGACCAGCGGAATAAGCACCCCACATTTTTAACGCATCAAGGTATTCTACGTCGGTAATCGACGATTTGAAGGTTTTCAGCTCCTGTGTTGGATAATCTGGGGCTTCGTACTGCAAAAAGACCGACCAAACCAAAGACAGGGCCCTGGGGTACTCTTCGGCACTGAGTTTCTTTATAAGCATATTTTACACCCCCGCACAAACACCGTCACTTGTCTGATATCTATTTTATAGGGCTTGGATTAATACCGTAATTATATTTTTCATATCCAGCGCGGATACTTGCTATTTGTTTACGTTATAAAAGGCTTTAAGATCTGCTTTGTCGTCAAGTGGCAGCAACGTTTTTTTTACTCCCTGTATTGCACCCTCAAGCGCATACAGGCGGTTTAGACAGGCAGAGTTGTCAATGGCCTTGATATGCAGCCATGCCTGTCTGCTGCCAATTTGTCTTAACTCTTCATAAGTGGTGATGCCAATTTCATGCAGCTGTTGTTCAACTACCCTGCCAATATTCGGTAATTTTGAAAGCTCTCCCATTTTATCGCCCTCCCTTTTTGCCTATTATAACACCAATTGAGTCCTATAAAAAGTGATTTTATTGTGATGTTGCGAATAGAAATAACATTGGAATGCTTATGTTAAAGGGGGAGCGCCGCAGATGAAGGGTAAAGCCAAACGGACAGACAGCGCAGACGCGGTGCGACGGCTGATTATCCAAAGTGGTGCGCTTAAAAGTATCGAAATAGCACAGCCTTCTCCCAGTTTGCTGATGGGACGCGAAAGTATCATGCCAGAGCTGTCATTCAGGCAGCTAACATCAGCATTTCGCCGAAAAACTGTACTGATAACCGGAGGCGGCGGCTCGATTGGCTCCGAACTGTGCCGTCAGATTGCGAGACTTGGGATCAGCCGGTTGATTATTCTGGATATCTACGAAAACAACGCCTATGAGCTGTGGCAGGAGCTGCGGAATATCTATAAAGATGTTCTGACCTGCGATATTGAAATTGCGTCTATCCGGGATGCGAAGAAACTGGAGGCGCTGTTTTGCCGTTATCAGCCTCATATTGTGTTGCATGCAGCGGCGCACAAGCATGTACCGCTGATGGAGGCGAATCCCTCAGAGGCGATTAAAAACAATGTGTTTGGTACCTATAATGCCATGCGCGCGGCTGAGCACTGCGGCGCAGAGCGCTTTATTTTAGTATCTACCGATAAAGCGGTGGCACCTGCCAGCGTTATGGGGGCCACCAAACGCTTTTGCGAGCTGATGCTACAGACCATGCAAGGCAGCACTACCGTGTTTTCGGCGGTGAGATTTGGCAATGTATTGGGTACCAGTGGTTCGGTGCTGCCACTTTTTCAGCGCCAGATAGCACGCGGTGGGCCGTTGACGTTGACTGATAAACGCGCGGTGCGTTACTTTATGACGGCAACCGAAGCTGCACAGCTTGTTTTGCATGCTGCCGTGATGGCAAAGCAATCTCAGGTATTTGTGCTGGATATGGGCAGCCCTGTCAATATTCTAAAGCTGGCTGAAACGCTCATTACCCTGATGGGTAAGCGGCCCTACACCGATATTGCAATTATAGAAGAGGGCTTGCGACCCGGAGAAAAACTGCACGAATCACTGTTGATAACCGAAAACAGGCTGGTTCAGACGCCACATAGCAAAATTTTCATCGAGTGCCAGCCTGAACTCTCATCGCAAAAACTTCAAGAGAATCTAAGGGTGTTACAGCAGGCGGTGGAAACAGGGTTAAATGACCGCATGAAACAGGCGTTGCAGCAGGTAGTGCCGGATTATCAGGTTAATACCGTCGGCGTCTAGCGGCAAATGCCATGTGTTTTAACCAAAAAAGCGTTTGATAGTTTCAGCGGGGCTATAGCCCCGCTGAAACTCAGTCTGTCGAAGAACCCGGATTACGCAGCGGCG
>DATMYZ010000036.1:0-2905 GCA_035560675.1 Clostridia bacterium | reverse complement strand
TTAATTATCTTACCAAGTCATCAGAAAATCGCAACATCATTTGCCTCATTGCAGGCCAACTGCTATAATGTAAAAAAGCAGATTATTATACAGGAGGATATTATGCATCGCGTTTTCGTTTCAGTAAATGACCAACTGATCACGGGCCTACAGCAAGAGCGCGTGACGTTTCTATCCCGTGTATCCTGCAATTCTGAATGGCGGTACCCTCTACATGTGCACGTTGGTCAGGTCGAGGTTATCTATATGCTCAAGGGTGTTTTAAACTCCAGCATCGGGGGGACAACCTATGCTTTCCGGCAAGGCGATATTGTGATGATTAAGCCCGGCATTGTTCATGCGAACGTAACAGACCGCGAAAACACGGCCGACTTTTTTGTCCTAAATTTCGATCAGCTCGTTATAGAACATTTTGAGCAGCTCTTTGCCGATAATGATTTTTTGTCTGTGAACGCAGGCGAGCACAGGGGCTTTCTGATCAGCGCCATGGACGAGCTGATCCGTCTACTCAACAACCACGATGAATCCTATACGCCAATCGTACAATCGCTTCTCGCGGCTGTTATTAAGCTGACCAAAAAACTATTTATCACCGAGCCTATTCAGGCTTACAAGGTCACACAGCACGCGGCTGCCTATAATATTCTGTACTATATTACCGACCACTATAATGAACCGCTTACGCTTAATAACCTTTCTAAGCACTTTTTTATGAGTCAGACCCATTTGAGCCGCCTCTTTACAGGTGCGTTCGGCGTTTCGCCCATCAATTTTCTCATTGATTATCGCATCTGTAGGGCGCAGGAGATTTTTGGTGTCAACCCCGAGGCGTCTATATCGGTAGTGGCGCTGAAAACCGGTTTTGCAAATGTCAACCATTTTACAAATACCTTTATCCGGCGGGTGGGGAATACGCCCAGCGAATACAAGGCCAAGTACAAAACCCCCCTGCCACCAACACCGTCGGCAAATGCCTGAAATCTCAAGCGAAATTCACGCAGTGTTGGTGAATGCAGCACAGGGTAAGTTCGCAAAATGCATGGTATTGTTGTACCGGCGTTATACAAAAGACTCAGGTGGGTTTCATCCGAAATCCGCCTGAGTCTTTATGGTTGGATAGGAGCGCTAGCCCCTAGGGGATATCCGCGGCGAATACCAATATATTCTGATGAGCCAATGTTGGATTATAAAACGGCTAGTCATGAGGAACGGCGTATAAAGCACAGCCCCCTCGTGATAAGGTCATTATTATTTTGCAGACACATGCGAAGGCTTGACGAGCGAATACAGTAACTGAAATAAAGCAAATGTTTTGCTACACTTTCCTCGATGGTCTTAACTTCTGCGAATAAAACTATTGAGCGAAACAAGGTGCTTATATTGAATTTCACGTATTTAGGCGAAGCTCTTGTAGTCGCTTTAACGACGAATGCTTTGTGGAAAACGGAAGACGTTCTTAGGATCAATGCGCGCTTTTACGCGCACCAGCCTTTTTCGGTTTTCACCGTAATAAGCCTGCATATAAGTTGAGTTTTCAAGGCTTGGGAAATTGATATATGCGCCGCAGGTGAGTGATTCTAAAAGCTCGTAGCGCGGTGCAAACCACAGGCGGTTGGCCCATTCCGCATCCGGGTCTTCCCAATCGGTAGATAACGCAATGATGTTAAGGGCACGCCGATAAAAAAACGCCGTCTCTCGTGGCGATTTTTTGGCTACGGCACCACCCAGTCCATAAAGAGAAACAGTGCCGCTTGTGGAGCCCGGCGCCAGATTATCAAGCAGGGACACAATTGCAAGCGACTCCCACTTAGTAAATGGTGTAGAGACGAAGCGCCCGCCTGTCGTAAAATATTCATAGGGGGGATATTCCGATTCTACAATGCGCATCGCCTCTAAAAATGTCATCTCTTCAAAGGTACCGCCAAGTCCCAGTGCCAAAAAAGCGGCCAGAGAAGTGCGCGCTTGTTGTTCGCTCCCATAGTATATGCCCCGCAGGATCAGACCCTTGCCCTCACCGGGAATATGCTGGATTCTTGCAATCGGCGTAAAGTGGCGGTCGCTTAATAGCAGCCATTGCTGCACCTGACGGATAAACTGTGCTGCCATGTTGTTGCTGACATCGGAGGCCCCCAGCACCACATACGTGACACTGAACAGTTGTGGCGGCAGGCGATAGGTCAGCGATGTGACCACGCCGAAATTGCCGCCGCCGCCCCCTCTGAGCGCGAAAAATAAATCTGGTTCAGATATGGCGCTTGCAACGTGCCGCTCTCCGCGGGCGTCTATAAGCGTTGCCTCTAGCAGACTGTCACAGGTAAGGCCAAACATACGGGATGAAAGCCCCCAACCTCCGCCCTGTGTTAGTCCGGATACAGCTACGGTTGGACAGGTGCCGCTAGGGAAGGGGAATCCGGATGCGCCTACCACCTCATAGATGGCGCTGTTGAGCGCACCTGGCCCAGCCGTCAACGTTTCGTTCCCGAACGATATTTCATTCATGCAACCCACATCAATAACTGCGGCACAATTGCCAACGGAAAATCCCTCGTAATTGTGCCCGCCACTTCTCACGCGCAGAGAGCGCCCATTTTGTTGGGCCTCCTGCACTGCACAGACGACATCCTGTTCATCGGTGCAATAGGCGATACTGGTAGGAAACTTTTGTATAGCACGGTTGAATTCCTGCCGAGCCGTATGATATTGCGGCGAATTAGGCAGAATAACCGATCCGCAGAAATTCTCTTTCATCTATTCTTCAGCTCCATTCGGCCGATATACGGCGCCGAGCATGCCGTAGTATACAGTATGTTGTGAAGAATATATCGGTGATGGTCATGGCCTCCAGCTATCACATGGAATGCTGTGCATTCAAAAGTAAGAGAACTGTATATTATCTCTTTTATAT
>DATMYZ010000035.1:0-4729 GCA_035560675.1 Clostridia bacterium | reverse complement strand
TGACAACTGCGCAGGAAGGGGAATTTTATGGCAAAACCTGCTTCGGGATATACGAACGAAAGCATCACATCGTTGAAAGGTGCCGACCGTGTGCGTAAGCGCCCGGCGGTTATTTTTGGTTCAGACGGTTTGGACGGCTGTCAGCATGCGGTGTTTGAAATTTTTTCAAACTCCATTGACGAGGCACGCGAGGGCTACGGCAGCAAGATTATTCTTACCCGCTATGCGGATGGAACTATTGAATGCGAGGACTTTGGCCGCGGTATTCCTGTGGACTACAACACCCGAGAGCAGCGGTATAACTGGGAATTGGTGTTCTGTGAGTTGTATGCGGGCGGTAAATATAAAAATAGCGGCGAAGACAGCTATGAGTTCTCACTCGGTCTAAATGGTCTTGGCCTTTGTTCGGCGCAGTATGCGTCGGAGTATATGCAGGTCGAGATTGTGCGCGACGGACACAAGTATAATCTTTCTTTTGAAAAGGGCGAGAATGTGGGCGGCCTGATGAAGGAACCCACCAAGAAAAAGCAGACAGGCACAAAAATCAAGTGGCGGCCCGATCTTGACGTCTTTACCGACATTGCCATTCCGCTGGAATATTTCCGTGAGACGGTACGTCGGCAGGCAGTGGTCAACCCGAATATATTGTTTGTTTTGCGAAACCAGATTGGTAATTCCTTTGAAGATGAGGAGTTTATCTATCAGAATGGCATTTCAGATTACCTCGCCGAACGTGTCGGGAGCGACTATATCACGCCGGTGCAGACCTGGTCTGCCGAGCGCAAGGGCAAGGACCGCGAAGACCGCCCGGAATATCGCGTTAAGCTTCTGGTTTCGCTATGCTTTTCAAACAGCACGGCGTTCACGGAGTATTATCATAATTCCAGCTGGCTTGAGTACGGCGGCAGTCCCGAAAAGGCAGTCAAGGTGGCGTTTGTCAATCAGATTGACGGATGGTTGAAATCGAATAACAAATACCTCAAGGATGAAAGCAAGATTACCTATGCCGACATTGAGCCTTGTCTGGCACTGGTTTCGTCAAACTTTTCCACTCAGACATCCTACGAGAATCAGACTAAAAAGGCTATTAACAACCGCTTTGTGTACGAAGCCATGGCGGAGTTTTTAAAGCATAACCTTGAGGTCTATTTTACTGAAAACCCCGATGACGCACTAAAAATTGCCGAGCAGGTGCTCATCAACAAACGCAGCCGCGAGTCTGCTGAAAAGACCCGTATCAACATCAAAAAGAAGCTGGCTGGCTCGCTGGATATTTCCAATCGCGTGCAGAAGTTTGTAGATTGTCGCACCAAGGACGTCTTGCGCCGTGAGGTGTTCATTGTGGAGGGCGATTCGGCATTGGGTTCCTGTAAGATGGGCCGCGATGCCGAATTTCAAGCTGTCATGCCGGTGCGCGGCAAAATTTTAAACTGCCTGAAGGCCGAGTATGACAAGATATTTAAAAACGAGATCATTACAGACGTAATTAAGGTGCTGGGGTGCGGCGTCGAGGTGAAAAGCAAGGCCAACAAGGCACTTTCTTCCTTTGACATTGAGAACCTGCGCTGGAATAAAATCATTATCTGCACCGATGCCGACGTGGACGGTTTTCAGATCCGCACACTGATTCTGACCATGCTTTACCGGCTGACCCCAAGGCTGATTGAAGAGGGATATGTTTATATCGCCGAGTCTCCGCTTTACGAGATTTCCTGCAAGGATAAAACATGGTTTGTCTATTCCGACGCTGAGAAAAATCGTATCACTGAGACACTGGCTGGGCAAAAACTGACGATTCAGCGCTCAAAGGGCCTTGGCGAAAACGAGGCGGATATGATGTGGCTAACCACCATGAACCCTGATACCCGCAGGCTGATCCGCATTACACCCGAGACGGCGGCAGAAACCGCCGCGACTTTTGACCTGCTGCTGGGGGACAACCTCTCAGGGCGTAAAGATTACATTGCTCAAAACGGCCATCTGTATTTGGATGAGCTGGATTTAGCCTAGAAAGGGGAAAGAGCAGTCGAATGACAAAAAAGAAAAAGGAAGATGCCGCAAAGCCCGCAGCAGGCGGCAACGCGGTGATTGAAAATGCAGGTATTGTGCTAGACCAGCCGATTACCCAGACGCTGACCAGCAACTACATGCCCTACGCGATGAGTGTTATTGTCTCGCGCGCTATCCCCGAAATAGACGGCTTTAAGCCCTCGCACCGCAAAATTCTCTACACCATGTACAAGATGGGGCTGCTCAACGGCGGCCGAGTGAAATCGGCTAATGCGGTGGGCGAAGTGATGAAGCTACATCCTCACGGTGATCAGGCCATCTATGAGACGCTAGTGCGCCTCTCGCGCGGCAACGAGGCGCTGCTGCATCCGTACATTGATTCTAAGGGCAACTTTGGCAAGGCGTATTCGCGTGATATGGCTTACGCTGCGGCGCGTTACACCGAGGTTAAGCTGATGACTCTGTGCCAGGAGCTGTTTGCCGACCTTGACAAAGATGCCGTCGATATGGTGGATAGCTACGACGGCCGCATGAAAGAGCCGACGCTGCTGCCGGTGTCGTTTCCAAGCATTTTAGTTAATTCCAACGTAGGCATTGCGGTTGGCATGGCAAGTTCTATTTGCCCGTTCAACCTCGCTGAAGTTTGTGAGACGGCGATTGCGTTGATTAAAAACCCCGAACATATCATCTCAGACACGCTCAAAGCGCCCGATTTTCCGGGCGGCGGACAGATTATATATAACGCTGACGAGCTGGAGAAGATTTATGCTACCGGGCGTGGTTCGGTGCGGGTGCGCAGCCGCTACCGCGTAGATAAGAACAGCGGTTGCCTTGAGATTGTCGAAATTCCGCCGACCACGACGGTGGAAGCCATTATCGATAAAGTAGTCGAGCTGGTCAAATCCGGTAAGGTGCGCGAGGTTGCGGATATCCGTGATGAAACCGACCTCGGCGGACTTAAAATCACGCTGGATTTGAAACGCGGTGTCGATGCGGACAAGCTGATGAAGCGGCTTTTAAAGCTGACCCCGCTGGAGGACGCGTTTTCTTGTAATTTTAACGTGCTTATCGGCTCCAGCCCACGGGTGATGGGCGTCGGCGAGCTGTTAAACGAATGGACGGCGTTCCGGCTGGAATGTATTCGCCGCAGGCTGTTTTTTGAACTAAGGAAGAAGCGGGAAAAATTGCACCTGCTGCAGGGCCTCGCCAAGATTCTGATGGACATTGACAAGGCGATTAAAATCGTTCGGGGGACCGAGGAAGAGCGCGAGGTTGTCCCGAACCTGATGATTGGCTTTGGTATTGACGAGGTACAGGCCGAGTATGTCGCCGAAATCAAGTTGAGACAACTGAACCGTGAATATATTTTAAAGCGCACCGAAGAAATTGACGATCTTAAAAACAGCATTGCGGATATGGAAGAGACCCTTAAAAGCCGCTCACGCATGCTGGGCATTATCACGACAGAGCTCAAGGCGATAGTCAAAAAATTTGGTCAGCCGCGAAAAAGCGAGGTTATCATCGACAACGATATTGAAATGACCGAGGCAGAAGAAGCCGCGCCTGACTACCCTGTGAATCTATTTTTCACCCGGGAGGGCTACTTTAAAAAGATTACACCGCAGTCGTGGCGCATGTCCGCCGAGCATAAGCTCAAGGAGGGCGACGAAGTGGTGCAGGCCATAGAAGCCAGCAACCGTTCCCATCTGCTGTTCTTCTCTGATAAAGGACAGGTTTATAAGGCTGTTGCGTCTGATTTTGACGATACCAAGGCCAGTGTGCTTGGCGATTATATCGCTGCAAAGCTCGGCTTTGATGAAGGCGAAAATGCCGCTTATATGGCGGTAACCACCGACTATAAGGGCTATATGCTTTTCGGCTTTGAAAATGGCAAGGTGGCTAAAATTACGTTGGCCTCTTACGAAACAAAGACCCGCCGCAAAAAGTTGACCGGCGCCTATAGCATCAAGGAGCGGTTAACGGGTATGCTGGCATGCGAGGGCGATACCACACTGCTGCTCAAGGCAACAAATGGCAAGGTGTTACTTTTAGACACTGCGCGAATCGCTGCTAAAACCGCACGTGACTCTATCGGCGTGCAGGCCATGACCGTCAAGGGCAAGACTGTTGTCAGTACAATGAAAGCGTTTGAAGACGGCATGTTGGATAACGCGCATCATTACTATTCTCGGTCGATTCCTTCGGCTGGGTACACCCCGCGTGAGGAAGATATCATGACACAAATCACGTTGGAACCGCAGGAATAAATAAAAGCTGTCATGTGAAAAATTCACATGACAGCTTTCGCCCAAAAGGGCAAGCCGACAGAGTGCAGGGCAAACGCTTTCCCGAACTCGGTTCGGCCTTAGTTATTATGCCTTAGCAAATAACTGTTATGCAAAAAAAGTATTTTTACTTTAAGGTTGCATTGATGTCCCTTTTATGCTATCATTTATCAGTCAAAGCATCTTTATGCTTCAAATGAATCGGAGGTCAAATTTATGGGAATGTTAGAAATCGTCGGCGGTTTTGTTCTGATTGTATTGTGCGTTATCATTATTGCCGCCGTTACCGCTCAAGAATCGAAGAGTGGACTTGGAACCATTGCAGGCGAGTCGTCCAGTACTTTTTTTGATAAAAACCGTGGAAAAACCAAGGATGCCATGTTGGTTCGGGCAACTACCTTCACCGGTATTGCCATGGCGGTTGTCACTTTGGT
>DATMYZ010000034.1:0-3774 GCA_035560675.1 Clostridia bacterium | reverse complement strand
ATATAATCCATACTATAATCCTCCTTTAGGTATACGGCACAGATATGTGTCTGATACTAACATTCTAGCAAAAGTCGGCCGCGCTGTAAAATTCTAAAAACAACATAACAACATGCTTAATTTGTAATACCCGTTTATAGCGGGCGTTGCGAACGTTGTTAAAAAAGAGTACAATAAAGTTAGATAATCAACGGAGGAACGCCACATGCTGCGAGATATGGAATACGTCTACGCCGTTTATCAGGAGCTGAGTTTTTCAAAGGCGGCCCAGCGACTGTTTATTACTCAGCCAGCGTTAAGCAATAAGGTCAAAAAAATTGAGTCGCAGATACACATGCCACTATTTGACCGCAGCACCACCCCTATTGGGCTCACCGCCGCCGGACGTGCATATATCAGCGCCGTTGAAAAGATGATGGCGGTCGAAAAAGAGCTCGGGCAACAGCTTTCTGAGTTGTCGGCTGATCGTTCCGGTAACATCGCCGTCGGTGGCGCAGCCTTTTTTTGCGCACATGTGCTGCCGGAGCTTTCGGCTCTGTTTCAGGAGCAGTTTCCCAATTGCACCATCAACATATTAGAAGGCAACACCGGCGATCTGACCCAATGTCTGCAATCGGGCATCGTCGATTTTATTTTGGATGTCGATCCCATGGACAGCAACACCTTTGTCGGTCAGCCGATGGGCGAAGAGCATATCGTGCTGGCAGTTCCTGCCCATATCGCCATCAACGAGCAGCTTAAAGATTACCGCCTTACCTTTGAAGAAATACGTGACGGTTGTTTTTATGAAAAAGACTGCCCCAAAACTGATTTGGGTTATTTTAAAGACCAGGGTTTTTTGTTGTTAAAGAAGGGCAACGACATGCACCAGCGCGCTTTTAAAATGTGCCGCAACGCGGGCTTTACCCCTAATATTAAAATGTATCTCGATCAGATGCTCACCTCTTATTATGTCGCTTCAAACGGCTATGGCGTCACATTCATCCGCAATGCGATCACCCATTATGTGGAGCCGACCGACAAGCTGTTCTTTTACAAGATTGATGACCCCAATGTGGTGCGTGGCATTACGCTCTATTATAAAAAAGACACCCACCTTTCTCCCGCTGCCCGCGATTTTGCGCGTTTTATGCAACAGACAAGGGAATGAGTGTCCTTCATAAAATTTTTTGTTTAGATTTAAGACATATGAAAAGCGGGGTAAAATGGGCAGTTCTGACCGTTTTGTCGCCTATGGGCGAGCAATCCGACGCGCTTTGTGCGCCTCAATGCGAAAGTGTATTTCCCTGCTGCTTTGCTATAGGAAGCTACCCCTTTGACAGCCCGAAGCGGCGCAAAACGCACAATGACGTTTTGCACCGCTTATTGATATGTTTATTCTTTTTGCCGCACTAGTACGCCGGTTCTAAAGCACCTTTCGCACGTTATACATCGATTCAAGCACCAACCAGTTCTGTGGAAAAAAGCGATTAACCGTCCAGTAACTGACACCGCCCAAATTATACGCCTCCACCAATTCGAGCTTCGCCGCGATGCTTCGAGCGTCTTCGAACCACACAATATGCTTTCGCCCTTCTGCGTCATAATAGTTAAAAAACGGTGCCTGCGCCTGTTTATCAAAATTAATGACTGCGCCAACCCGCACTGCAAGGCTGACGGCTTCGTTATTTGAAAGCGAGCGCGCCACCGAGCCCGGCTCAAATGGCAGCGTCCAGTCATAACCATAATTGGGCATACCCATTAAAATTTTCTGGCTTGGAATAACTGATACTGCATAATCAAGCACCTGTTTGACCTTGTCTATCGGCGCCACAGCCTGCGCTGGCCCGCGGGTATACCCCCACTCGTAGGTCATAAGAATGACGTGGTCAACCATTGCACCGTGGAAGGAATAATCATGCGCCTCATACAAAAGTCCGGGCTGATTTGCGCTGATTTTGGGCGCCAGCGCAACCGACACCGAATACCCCAGTGGACGTAAGGTATCCACTACCCTGCGAACAAACCGGTTATACTGCTCTCTGTCCCATGAATAGATATATTCAAAATCAATATCTAGGCCAGTATACCCCTTAGGAAGTGTCTGAAGAACGTTGTCTATCATTATGTTTTGCACGTCGTCGTCATTTAAAATAATATGTGCGAGTTCGCTGTCAAAGCTACCGCCCTGCCGGATGTTGGTGATAACCATTAGCGGAGCGGTTCTATGTGCCCGCGCCGCTTTGATGACGCTTTCATCTGGTATTGGAGACAGCCTGCCGTCCGATCGAACCTGATAGCTAAAAATGCTAACAAAGGTCAGATGTGGCAGTGTCTTGACCAGTATCTCTTCTGCGACATTGGGAAAAACATACCCGTTGACGTCAATGGTGCCCCTCTTTCTCACAAACAGCGGAACGATAATAACCTGCCCGGCCCAGATTTTGTCCGGATCGTTAATATCGGGATTGGCCTCCAGAATATCCTGCTCGCCAACGCCGTAATTGCGGGCTATGCTGTAGAGCGTTTCTCCACTATGCACGACATGCCGAACATCATCCGCCATGACCACCAGCGATTGGCCAGTGATAAGATACCGCATACCTTTAAGGTTGTTATCGTCTATCAGGCGTTGCATGGGTACGCCGTATTTTTTGGCGATGGCATAAATGCTGTCACCCGGCTCAACCATATGTATCTTCAATGCCTCACATCCCTTGCGTAAAAATTAAAAATACCATTCAACACAATATATGTACGCAGCGCGGCCACCATGCGAAAAAAGAAGCACCAGACAGGCGGTGCTGTCTTGATCGGTTTGAGAAAACGGTTATAATAGGCAAAGAAATCATGGCTGTTGAAAGCCCCCGACCACTGCCAGTGCTCAGTTCATACGCACCTATTGCACACCGGGCCGTTGGCACAGGCTCCATGGCACATAAACACTGACGAATAGGTTTAAGGAGGAAGCGATATGCTTAAATCGAACACCAAAGCACCTGATTTTACACTGCCGGATAAAGACGGCCAACCAGTCTCGTTGTCTGATTTTCGCGGTCGGATGGTCGTCCTATATTTTTACCCGCGCGACAACACCCCGGGCTGTAGCCGACAGGCCGCCGCCTTTGCTCAGGCCTTTGCACAGTTTGAGGCGCAGGGCGTTGTCGTTATCGGCATCAGCAAAGACAGCTTGACGTCGCACCAGATATTCGCCGAAAAATATCATTTGCCCTTTATCCTGCTCTCAGACCCAGAGTTGACTGCCATAAAGGCCTACGATGTCTGGCAAGAGAAGAAAAATTATGGCAAGGTGAGCATGGGTGTTGTGCGTAGCACTTATATTATTAATGGTGAAGGCAACATAGAGTACGCCATGCCCAAGGTTAAGCCAGATACCAATGCCGCTGAGGTGTTGACTTATCTGCAAAAAAATAGAGGCTGACCTTAGAACGATGTTTTCTTCTTGTATGGGTGTTAGATTCATTTTTGGTACTATCGCTATTATTTAGAAAAAGCGCGTTTTGTTTGATGACAAAGCGCGCCTTAGTTATTATAGCCATAAATTATACGGTTTTATTGCTTTAGTCTGCGGATCATCAGCCATGGCCAAAACGATTAGGACTTATTTGTAAATAGAAAAAACGACGAACTATTTGCTGCAAAAGCGTCGCTTCAAGAAAAAACGTAAGATTACTGCATGTATTCCGAGTATTTTTAACGAAGAAGCTGCCTCTTAAAGAAGAAATAGACGGCGTTTTTGATTTTACAAACAACCGCCAGCACATATAATAATGC
>DATMYZ010000033.1:0-2602 GCA_035560675.1 Clostridia bacterium | reverse complement strand
GAAAAAATTCATCTGTAGTGTTTGCGGCTATGTCCATGAAGGCAATGAACCCCCGGAGTTCTGTCCGCAATGTAAGGTACCCGCCAGCAAATTCAATGAGGTCAAAGACGAGGGTCTGGTTTTCGCAGACGAGCACAGAATCGGCGTTGCAAAAGATTGCGATCCCGAAATTGTTGAGGGCTTGCGTAGCAACTTTACCGGCGAATGCACTGAGGTCGGTATGTACCTTGCCATGAGCCGTCAGGCTGACCGTGAAGGTTACCCTGAAATTGCTGCCGCTTTTGCCAAATATGCATTCGAAGAGGCTGAACACGCTGCCAAATTTGCAGAGCTGCTGGGTGAAGTGGTTTATGCCGACACCAAGAAGAACCTTGAGCTGCGAACCGCCGCCGAGCATGGTGCTTGTGCAGGCAAAAAACACATTGCAACCCGCGCAAAGCAACTTGGCTACGATGCTATTCACGACACTGTACACGAAATGTGCAAGGATGAAGCACGTCATGGACGCGGTTTTGAGGGTCTGTTGAAGAGATATTTCAACTGATTTCCTGCTGACATAATTACAATCAGATGAAAAGGAGTGACAACAATGGCATACAGCTGGACCGCTGATCTGGAGACAGGTAATGCTAAAATTGATGAACAACACAAGCAACTGTTCGTTGCAATCAACAATTTGTTGGAGGCGTGTTCTAAAGGGAAAGGCCGCGATGCCCTAAAGGAAACCACTTCTTTTTTATATGATTATACCTCCAAGCATTTTGCGGATGAGGAAAAGCTTCAGTTATCCAGCCATTACCCCGATTACCCCAATCATAAGCAGTATCACGAGACGTTTAAGAAAACGGTTCGCGAGCTGATGGATCAGCTTGAAGCGCAGGGGCCCAACATCGTTCTGGTTGGCAAGGTAAATACCGCTGTCGCTGGTTGGTTAATCAGCCACATCAAACGCGAAGATGTCAAGGTGGCTGCACATATCCGTTCAAAGCAATAAGCATAGCTTTTACATGCTAAAAACCATCCTGCTTTAAATACGCAGGATGGTTTTAGTTTTACACAAAGAGAGGGTGTTTGTATATGCATTTTCTCTTTGTCAATAGCCTATAGCTCCTTCCCTTGGTATATTCGACAGGAAAGTTTATATGAGATATAAAAACCTAGAGCCTCCATAATCGGTAGCGCAGCAAAAAGCAACACTTTAACAGCTGTAATATTCATATCTTCCGGTAGCAGCCAAGCAAGAAGCGACAGTATAAGCGTAATCAGCACACCTATTATCACCATCGCCATCCGAGCCTTTTCAGCGCCGAATTTGTAAATGCAAGGCAGCAGCACCATAACCAGAAATAGTGCGGCACCCGTTGTGCCAAAGATGATTGGTAGCAACTCCGAAAAATCGCCTTTGCTCACCAGCATAAAAACGGCGTACAACAAACAGGTAATGACAACCCCTACCCCTGTCATAATCAGTGCTAACAGATATTTTGCGCCAACCATATCTGAGCGCGTCACTGGTAGACTGGTACCGTATTTATCCCATTTTGCGTAGTTATCGTAAGAAAAAGAGCTTATGACCATCATAGCGCAAAGGATCCCAGACATTCCAGCGCAAAAATAAACATTATCCCAGGTGATACCCGCAACAAGATAGACAACTACTAAGATGCTTATTGTTCTGGCATAGCTTTTAAGAGTGAGAATATCCTTTAATAGCAGACCTTTCATCGTGTTTCCCCCTTGACATAAAACAGCATGATGTCTTCCAGCGTCGCGCAATCCACAGTCATTTCGGGGTGCTGCCTCCGAAGCCTTGCTGAATTTTGCACCAACGCGTTACAGCCGAACTGATGCGGCATGATGCGTACGACAAATTCCGGAGAAATCTTCTCCAACTGCTGTACATTGCATCGCAAAATGCCGTAACGCTCCAACAGGTCGTCTTTCTGGTCGCAGAGCAGCACCTCGCCCTGATGTAGAAAACAGATGTAATCGCACACCTTTTCCAAATCTCCTGTGATGTGTGAGGACATAAGAATCGAATGTTCGTCGTCCTGAATGAATTCCATAAAAATGTCGAGTATCTCGTTTCGGATAATAGGATCCAGCCCACCGGTCGGTTCATCAAGCAACAACAGCTTGGGCGATGAACCTAGCGCGGCCGCAACTGAAAGCTTCATGCGCATCCCACGCGAAAAGGTTTTTATTTTCTTTTTTGCGGGTAGCGAAAAGCGTTCCAGATAGCTATAAAACAGATCGGTACCCCATGTAGGGTACAGTTTCCTCAGCACCCTTTCAATCTCGGCGGGACAAAGCAACTCAGACCAGCAGCACTCATCAAATACGACGCCCAACTGAGCTTTGACTGCACGTTCATCCGCAATTGGGTCTAGCCCCAGCAGCGAAACGCGGCCTGCGTCGCGCTTTATCAGATTCAGCAGCAGCTTGATCAGCGTGGTTTTTCCCGCCCCGTTATCCCCTATCAACCCCATAATGCTGCCGCCAGGCAACGCAATATCAACGTTATTTAAGCAAAATGCGCCATAATTTTTCACGAGCCCTTCGGCTTTAATAGCATATTCCACGGTCATTCTCCTTTATAAAG